>JAUZEX010000910.1 GCA_030838815.1 Actinomycetota bacterium | reverse complement strand
CCTTGAAGCGCATCACCCCGTCCGGGTCGTAGAGGAGCAGGGAGGCCCGGTCGGCGCCCAGCGTCGTGACGACGGTCTCCACCGCCTCCTCGTAGAACTGCTGGGGCGACTCGGCCTCCGGCAGAGCCGCGGTGAGCCGCAGCACGGCGCGCAGCGTCTGCTCGGCCATCGTCTCGACGAGCGGCTCGGGATCGACCGCGGTCACGAGACGGCCCGCTGACCGTGCATCGCCGACACCTTCGAAGTCGACCTCAATCGGGAGCCCACCCAATTTCAGGGCGATCGGGAAGGCCAGGGGCAGCCTGACCGATCGTCGACCATGGCTGGCTGCTCAGCCGCCTCCATCGTATTGGGTCTCGGGGCGGCGTGACCAGTAGCCGGCCAGGGGAACGAACGGGGGATTCTTCGCTGTAAACCCCGGGGTTGACGCGTCCGTATGCTCAAGAGGTGACGGCCGACCTCCAACGCCAGCTGGCCAGCCGCCGGGCCGAGGTCGAGGCGTTGACCGAGCGCCTCGCCGTAGCTCGGGGCCGCCTGTCGGCCACCATGGCCCGCAACCGGGAGATCCGGGCCCGCACCACCCATCCCCGGGCCGATTCGTTCCAGAAGGCGATCCGGACCCGGGACGTCATCGGGCAGGCCAAGGGCATCCTCATGGCCGGTGGTCTCTCGGAGGAGGAGGCCTTCGACGTGCTGCGGCGGGCCTCCCAGCGGACCCACCGGAAGCTGACGGCCATCGCCGAAGAGTTCGTGCACAAGACCACGGCAGGTTCGCCGGCCTGGGTCGACGGGGGCGATGCGCTGGCCGATGCCCGGCGGGCGGCAGCCGAGATGGACGACCACCGGGGCGCGCTGGCCCTGCTGGCGGACCGGCGGGCCGACGCGGTCCGGCGGGCAATGGCCGGGGGCCTGTCCCGCAGCGACGTCGCCCGTTCGCTCGGCGTGACGCGCCAGGCGATCACAAAGTTGCTGGCGGACCACGGCCCCGTCTGATTACCCGGCGGGTTTCCGATGGTCCCAGCCTGAGGTGATCGGAAGGCGGCGATCCCGACCGAAGGCCCGGCGGGTCACCTTGATGCCGGGAGGTGCCTGGCGGCGCTTGTATTCGGCCCGGTCGACGAGGGTCACGACCCGGGTGACGATGTCGGGATCGAGGCCGCCGCCGGCGATGGCTTCGAGGCTACGACCCTGCTCCACGTAGGCGGCGAGGATCTCATCGAGCACCTCGTAGGGCGGAAGCGACTGATCGTCGCGCTGACCAGGAGCCAGCTCGGCCGATGGCGGCTTTGTGAGGGTATCGGCCGGGATGGGTGCGCCCGGGCCCAGCAGGCCCAACGCGACGAGCTCGTCGTCCGCCAGCGCGTTGCGCCAGCGGGAGAGGGCGAAGACGGCGGTCTTCTGGACATCGCGGATGGGGGCGTACCCGCCAGCCATGTCCCCGTAGAGGGTGGCGTAGCCGACGGCGGTCTCGCTCTTGTTGCCCGTCGTCAGCACGATGCCACCGAACTTGTTGGACAAGGCCATGAGCAGGTTTCCCCGGGCCCGGGCCTGGAGGTTCTCCTCCGCGAGGCCGAATGGCGTGTCGGCGAAGGGGCCTTTCCCGTCGACCCCGAGGGCTTCGAGGGCGGCGTCGTACATCGGGGCGATCGGCAGCACGTCGAAGCGGATCCCGAGGTTGTGGGCCAGGGCCTCGGCATCGGTGACCGATCCGCCGGAGGAGAAGGGCCCGGGCATGCCCACGCCCCAGACGTGGTCGGCGCCGAGGGCGTCGGCGGCGATTGTGGCCACGATCGCCGAGTCGATGCCGCCCGACAGCCCGATGATGACGGACCCGAAGCGGTTCTTCCCGACGTAGTCCCGCACGCCGAGCACGAGAGCGGAGTAGAGCTCGGCATCGCAGTCCAGGAGCTCGGTCACCGGAGGAGGCGGCGGCGTCGACCGGGCGGCGGTCGCTCGGGCACTTCGGGACGGGCGGCCGCCGCCAGGAGTGGTGACGCGCAGCGCGTCGACGCGGCGGCGCCGGGCGGCCAGCGGTACGTCGACGACACAGCGGTCGGCCCGGAACTGGGGCAGCCGGAGGAGCGGCCGCCCCGAGGCGTCGACGACGAAGCTGCCTCCGTCGAACACGATCTCGTCCTGGCAGCCGACCAGGTTGGTGTACACGACCGGGATGCCCGTCCGGCGGGCCGTCCGGGCCACCAGTGCCTCCCGCTCGGCCGGCTTGCCCTGGTGGTAGGGGCTGGCGTTGGCCACCACCAGGATCTGGGCGCCGGCGGCGGCCTGGGCGTCGGCCACCTCGTCGACCCAGAGGTCCTCGCAGATGGCGAGGCCGATGACCGGGCCGTCGTCGACGAGGAGGGCGGGGGAGCGACGGGGACCGGGCCGGAAATAGCGGGCCTCGTCGAACACGCCCGTAGTTCGGCAGCAGGGACTTGTGGCGCAGGGCCTGGATCCGCCCGTCGGCCAGCACCGCCACGGCGTTGGCGGCCCGGCGGGGTTCGGCGTCGGCGTCGCCCTCCAGTCGGTCGGGCCCCGCGTGGTCGACCACCCCGACGACGGTGAGGCACCGGCCGGCCCGGGCCGCCAGCCTCTCCACGACGGCCAGATTGGCGTCGATGAACCCGTCGGCCAGGAGCAGGTCCTCGGGCGGGTAGCCCGTCACGGCCAGCTCGGGCAGGACGAGGACGTCGGCGCCCGCCGCCTCGGCGTAGTCCATGGCGTCGGCAATGGCGTCAGCGTTGCGCTCGAGGTCGCCGACGACGACGTTCAACTGGGCCAGGGCGACCCGAAGGTCGGACACGCCGCTACGCCGCC
>JAUZEX010000100.1 GCA_030838815.1 Actinomycetota bacterium | reverse complement strand
GGGCGGTGGCGGCCGTGGTGGCCCAGGCGCTCCACGTGCCGGCGCCGTCGGTGCTCGGCCTCTGGGTCGGTGTGTGGAGCCTGATCCCGGTGCTCGGCCTCGTCGTCGGCTACGTCCCGATCATCGGTCTGGCGGCGGCCGAGAGCCGGGGGCGGGGGTGGGTGGCGGCCGTCGTCCTCGTCGTCTGGCTGGGAGTGGCGGCGCTGGCCCGGCGGCGGTGGATCGCCGAGCACAGCGTCGACCTGAGCCGGCTCCTCCTCACCGTGGCGGTGATGACCGGGCTCCACGTCGGGCGCATCACCGGCGCCGTGGTCGGGGTGTTCCTGGCCGCCGCCTTCGGGGCGGCGCTGGCCGAGGCCCGCCGGATCAATCTCTCGGGCGACCTGACCCGCGGCCTCGATGACCTGTTCACCGTGCCCCCGCCGACCACCGACGGCGGGCCCGCCCCCGGCCCGGCCCCCGCCCCGGGGACACCGTGACGGACGACGCCGCCCTGACCGGCGACGCGGCCCTGACCGGCGACGCGGCCCGGACCGGCGACCCTTTCCCGACGGGAGAGGTCGTCGTCGCCGGGTTGGTCACGCCGGCGCCGCCGCCCCCGTCCGACCGGCCCGTCCGCCATGTGGTGGTCGACATCGCCCCCCGCTCGATCGTCTTCGCCCTGCTGGTCATCGTGGCCCTGGTCCTCGCCTACTCGATGCTGACCGACATCCCGGCCGTCCTCATCCGATTCTCGCTCGGCACGTTCCTGGCCCTGGCCCTCAACCCGGTGGTCGGCGCCGCCATGCGCCGCCTCCACGTGCGGCGGGCGACGGCGGTGACGGTCGTGGCCGGCGGCTTCCTCATGGCCACGGCGGCGTTCGGGGTTCTCGCCGTGCCCCGGGCCGTCAACCAGTTGCGCCAGGTGGGGCCTCAGGTCTCGCAGGTCATCGGCGACCTCGACGACCTCCCGTTCGCCGGACGGGCCATCCGGGCGAACGGCATCGACCAGCGGGTGGCCGACTTCCTCGACCAGCTGCCCGACACCCTGGCCACCAGCGACAAGGCGCTCCACGGCCTGGTCCAGTCGGCCGGTGACGGCCTGGTGACCGTGTTCTGGGTGCTCCTGGTGGCCATCACCGCCCTGCTGGACGGGCCGCGCCTGACCCACGACCTGCGCGACGTCCTCCCCGACCGGCTCCACGCCGAGCTCGACCACTTCGGCGATCTCGCCTACAAGGTCGTCGGTCGCTACGCCGCCGGCACCGGCTTCGTGGCGGTGGTCAACGCCGCCGCCGTCACCACCATCGGCCTGATGATCGGGACGCCCCTGGCGCCGCTGGTCGGCGTGTGGTCGGGGCTGTGGAACATCGTCCCCCAGATCGGCGGGTTCATGGGCGGCGCCACGCTGGTCGCCCTGTCGCTCACGAGCGGCCTCCACACCGGGCTCATGGCCGCCGGGCTGTTCCTCGTCTACCAGCAGTTGGAGAACAATGTCCTCCAGCCGGTGATCACCGGCCGGACGATCAAGATCTCGCCCCTGGCCAACATGACGGCGGTGCTGGCCGGGGCGGCGGCCGGCGGCTTCGTCGGGGCCCTGCTGGCCAACCCGATCCTGGCCATCGGCAAGGCCTTCTTCGGCGAGTACCGGATGCGGGTCGACGCCCGGCTCCAGGCCGTGGCCGGCGGGCGCCCCCCGTCCGACGAAGGTAAATAAGGTGGAAATCCTTCTCGTTGTCGCCGGCCGGTCGCCGAACCGAAGAACTCGGTTTGCCGTCGGCTGGCTGACTGGAGTGGCGACCGCTGGGGAGGCGGACGGGCGGCCGGCGTCCTGGCCGGCGGCCCTTCGCGGCGCACGTTGTGCGCGCCAGGTCATAGCCACCGGAGGATGCACCGTATGTCGAGACGCGCCCGTTTTGCAGTATGTCTTGTCGCTGTGGCGGCACTGTTCAGCACCGGAATCGAGGCCCAGGGCTCGCCCACGGTGCCCAAGGGGCCGATCATTATCGGCCATCGGGGGGCGAGCGGATACCGGCCCGAGCACACGCTGGGCTCCTACAAGCTGGCCATCGAGATGGGGGCCGACTACATCGAGCCCGACCTCGTGTCGACCAAGGACGGGTTCCTGGTCGCCCGGCACGAGCCGGAGATCTCGGGCACGACCGACGTCGCGTCGCACCCCGAGTTCGCCAACCGCAAGAAGACCAAGTCGATCGACGGCGCCCCCGTCACCGGCTGGTTCACCGACGACTTCACCATGGCCGAGCTGAAGACGCTGCGGGCCGTCGAGCGGCTGCCCGACATCCGCCCCGGCAATACCGCCTTCAACGGCATCTACCAGATCCCGACGTTCCAGGAGGTCATCGACCTCGCCAAGCAGGAGCACGTCGGCATCTACCCCGAGACCAAGCACCCCACGTACTTCCGCAACGAGGGCCTCCCGCTCGAGGAACGGATGGTCGCCGTCCTCAAGAAGAACGGCTACACGAAGAAGAGCGACCCCGTCTTCATCCAGTCGTTCGAGACGGCCAACCTGCGGGTGCTGCGCCAGCTGACCCCGCTCCACCTCGTCCAGCTCCTCGACGAGGCGCCCCTGCGGCCCTTCGACCACCTGCTGTCCGGTGACCCCCGGACATACGGCGACATGATGACCCCGGCCGGCCTGGCCGACATCGCCACCTACGCCGACGGCATCGGGCCCTGGAAGAACTCCATCGTGCCCTGGGACGCCACCGGCCACTCGCTTCCGGCCACGTCGCTGATCCGTGACGCCCACGCCGCAGGCCTGACCGTCCACCCCTACACGTTCCGGCGGGAGAACAACTTCCTGCCCGCCGAACTGCAGCAGGGGAACCCGAAGGCGCCGACCTTCCTCCACGCGACGGGCGACTTCCCGGCCGAGCTGCGGAAGTTCTTCGACCTCGGCGTCGACGGGCTGTTCACCGACGACTCCGACGTCGCGGTGGCCGTCCGGGCCAAATGGCTCAAGCGGTGAGCTGAGGACGCGTCTGTAGCCCGCGACGGAGGGGATCGTCGCGGGCTACGGCGCGGCCGGCCCTACACAGGCTGGGTCTGACTTAGGCGGTCGTCGAGCGCTTGCCGGCCTCGTTGGCGAGGGCCCGGAAGATCCGGCTGGCGACCGCGGGGTTCGTGTTCGGGTGGGCGGCCAGGACGGCCATGCGCGAGCGGCGATCGTGGCGCCGCACCGACGAGCGGATCCGGCCGGCCACGACCGGGTGGGTACCCGGGTGGGCAGCGAGGGTGCTGAGGCGGTGGGCTCTGTCCTGCACGGCGGTGTTCCTCTCCTGGCGATGTCCCGAACTTGCTCCCCACACATCGGCGCGAACCGGTACCGGGTTGAGCGCGGCCGGCCGGAGATTCCGACGCCCCCGTGGGGGCTGTGGTAGCAACCCGGGGTGAGCACACAGCGGGTCGTCTACACCGACGGCGCCTGTTCGGGGAACCCCGGGCCGGGCGGCTGGGCGTGGGCCGTGGCGCCGTCCGGCCCCTTCGAGAGCGGGGCCGAGGCGCAGTCGACCAACCAGCGGATGGAGCTCCAGGCGGTGCTGTCGGCACTGCGGTCGCTCGACGGGTCAATCGAGGTCCGCAGCGACTCCACCTACGTCGTGAACTGCTTCCGGGACCGGTGGTGGGAGGGGTGGCTGAAGCGGGGTTGGACCAACAGCCAGAAGAAACCGGTGGCCAACCGGGACCTGTGGGAGCCGCTGATCAACGAGTACCGGCGCCGGGCGGGCGAGGTCGAGTTCACCTGGGTGAAGGGGCACAGCTCCGATCCGATGAACGACGTCGTCGACCGCCTGGCGGTGGAGGCCTCGCTCACGCAGCGGATCCGCGCCGGTGACACCCTGCCGGACGAGGAGGACCTCGGGCCTGCCGACCTCCCGGCCGGGCGCGACGCCCGGCTGCCCGGCGGCCGGCTCGTGGCCGCCTTCGGGCACCGGCCGCCGGAGCTCGGGGGCTACGACGACAACCCGGTGGCGGCGGGGGTCCGGGACCGCCTGGCCGAGATCCTGGCGGCCAAGAAGGAGCTGTACCCCGACCTGTGGCTGCTGACGGGCCTGCTCCTCGGGGCCGAGCAGCTGGCCGCCGAGGCGGCCCGCACGGCCGGCGTCCCCTACGTGGCGGTGCAGCCCTACCCGGCGCCGGAGCGCCAGTGGCCATCGTCGTCGCAGGACCGCTACGCCGAGCTGATCCGCCACGCCGGCGCCGCCGTCCTCCTCGAGCGGACAGCCCCCGACAGCAAGCAGAAGTTCGGCGCCGCCCTCGCCCGCCGCGACGCCTGGCTGGTCAAGCACGTCGACGAAGCCCTGGTGGTCTGGGACGGCAAAGACCCCGCCCTGGGCAAGCTGGTCCGCACCCTGGAGGAGAAACTCGGCGACGACGTCTGGATCGTCGACCCCGCCGCCTGACCGCCCCGCCAACCGGCGTTCCTTTTCCGCTGTATGGCCGGGTGAGGAACGCCGGTTGGTGTTGGTAGGGCGGTGGGTGAAACCGGCGTTCGTTATCCGCTGTATGGCCGGGTGAGGAACGCCGGTTGGTGTTGGTGGGGCCGTTCGGGGGCGGCCGGTCTTCTAGCGGATACCGGTGTCGCAGCTCACGTCCGCGTGGGAGAAGCGGCCCTGCTCGACGGTGACGTCGACGGGGTTGCAGCCGCCGACCCGGCTGGGCCAGTCGGCCACGAGGCGGTAGCTGCCGGGGGCGACGGCGATGCGGAACGTGCCGTCGGCGGCCGATTTTCCGGTGGCGGCGACGGAGCCGTCCTTGCGCAGGAGGCGCAGGGTCGTCTCGACCGGCTTGTCGGGGCAGGGCTGGTCAGCCCGCTGGACCGGGCACGCGGGGCCGGCGGTGACCCGGCCCTCCACCCCGGACGGCGCCGGGCAGGGAGCGAAGGCCCCCGCCGCCGACCCGCCGCCGGCCGGCTGGGCGCAGGGGGGTGCGCACGGCTGGCGGGTCGGGGCGGCGGACGGGCAGGGCGGCGGGCAGGCCTTCGGGCCCGGGCAGGGCGGGGGGCAGGACCGGCTCGGCGGGACCGGCTCGGCCGTGGTGCTGGCCGGAGCCGGGCACGTCGACTCGCAGGGCGGGGGGCAGGGGCCCGTGGAGCCGCCGGGCCCCGAGCAGGGCGGGGGGCAAGCGTAGGCCGGCGTCGCCTGGCTGGGGGGCGTGGAGCCGATGCCGCCATCCGGTTCGGTGGGATAGGCGCAGGGCGGCGGGCAGGCGTAGGTCGCGGAGTTGCCGGCGGCGGCCGGGCTCCCGGCCGGTGCGGTCGGATAGGCACAAGGCGGCGGGCAGGACGCCGGGCGGCCGTCGGCCGTGGCGTACTGGGGGCAGGGCTGCGGGCACGCCGGGGCCGGCTGGGCGGAGTTCGCGGCGTGGGGGCAGGGCGGTGGGCAGGACGCCGGGCGGCCGTCGGCCGGCGCGTACTGGGGGCAGGGCTGCGGGCACGCCTGGCCGGCTTGCGCGTCGGTCGGGGCGCCCGGGCGACAGGGGGGCGGGCACGACCCGTCCGGCCGGGGGGAGCCGGAGCAGGGCGGGGGGCACGAGGGCCGGTTCGGCGCCGCGGTGGCGCCGGTGGTGGGGGCGGCCGGTTGGGCGCAGGGCGGCGGGCACGCCCTGGCCGAGCGGGCCGCGCCGGCCGAGGAACAGGGCGGGGGACACTTCGCGGCCGTGCCGGCGGAGCCGGGTTGGGGACACGGCGGGGGGCAGGGCTTCGAGGTCGGGCAGCAG
>JAUZEX010000908.1 GCA_030838815.1 Actinomycetota bacterium | reverse complement strand
TGGCTGGGCCTCGGCGAGCTGCGCTTCTCGGCCAAGGCGTGGGGCGGCGGCGGCAACAGCGGCGCCAGCGCGGTGCAGATCGCCGACGCCGCCGTGACGGCCGGCTACGCCCGCAACGTCGTCGTGTTCCGCTCCCTCCACCAGGGGGCCGAGGGGCGCTACGGCCGCTACAACCAGACCGCCCGTCCGGCCCGGGGTGACGCCTTCCTCGTGCCGTTCGGGGCGGCCATGCCGGTAGTCAAGAACGCCCTCCTCATCAAGAAGTTCATGCACCGGCACGGCATCACGCAAGAGGCGCTGGCCGACATCGCCCTGGCGTCGTACTTCCACGCCCAGCGCAACCCCCGGGCGGTCATGTACGGCAAGCCGTTGACCCGGGAGGCCTACCACGCCTCCCGATGGATCGCCGAACCGCTGCACCTCTACGACTGCTGCCAGGAGAGCGACGGCGCCTGCGCCGTGATCGTCAGCTCGGCCGACCAGGCCCGCGACCTCCGCTGGCCTCCGGCCTGGCTGCTGGCCGGGGCGACCGGGATGCACGCCGGCGGCGGGCTGTGGGCCTTCAACGACAGCGACTACCCGTCGGGCCGCCTGGCGCCGGTCGGCCGGCAGTTGTGGGAACGGGCCGGGGTCCGGCCGGCGGACGTCGACGTGGCCCAGTTCTACGAGAACTTCACCGGTTCCACCCTGATCGCCATCTCCGACATCGGGTTCTGCGGGCCAGGGGAGGTCGAGGCGTTCGTGTCGGGCAAGAACCTCCACTTCGACGGCGGGGTCCTCCCCTTCAACACCAGTGGCGGCAACATCGCCGAGGCCTACATCCACGGCCTGCAGCTGATGGTGGAGGCCGTGCGCCAGATCCGGGGCACGTCGACCAGCCAGGTGCCGAACGCCCGGCTGTCGCTGTTCGTGGCCGGGCCGGGCACTCCCCCGTCGAGCGCCGTCCTGCTGTCGGCGGATGCGCCGTGAGCGAGCACAGCCTGCCCCAGCGCTACTTCCCCGCCGACTGGCCGCTCCCCCAGATCACGGACGTCAACCGGGCCTTCTTCACCTCGGGCCGGTTGATGCTGCAGCGCTGCCGGAGCTGCGCCCAGGTCCAGCACCCACCCCACGACATCTGCCATCGCTGCCAGGCCGACGCGTTCGATGCCGTCGAGGCTTCCGGGCTCGGGACGGTCGACAACGTCACGATCGTCCACCACGCCGGCGACCCCCGCCTGGCCGGCCGGGTGCCGTACAACGTCGTGATCGTCACTCCCGACGACCACCCCGACGTCCGCATCGTCGGCAACGTCGTCGGCGCCGACACTGTGCCCGTCGAGAGTGGCGCCATCGAGATCGGCGCCCCGGTCCGCTGCGTCTTCACCGAGGTCCCCGACCCCGACACCGGCGAGACCCTGACGCTCCCCCAATGGGAGCTCCGCTAGAGGTCGACCATCAGGTCGTCGCCGTCGATCTCGACGGCGTAGGCCCGGACGGGTTGGTTGGCGGGGAGGCCGCGGACGGCGCCGGTGGCGACGTTGAAGCGCGAACCGTGCATCGGGCACTCGATCTCGTCGCCGTCGAGGTAGCCGTCGGACAGCTCGACCTCCTCGTGGGTGCAGACGTCGGCCACGGCGCAGAAGCGTCCGTCCTTCACATGGGCCAGGCACAGCGCCACGTCGCCGATCTCGACCCGCTTCAGCTCGCCGGGCTGGATGTCGTCCATGCCGGCCACGCGATGCTTCGCCATCGGTCCATCATCCCATCGCGGAGTCCCGCTGGTCAACTCCTGTGTTGATCAAAGGGGCGCCTTGGCCGGTACGTTGCCGGATCAGCGCCTTCGTGCGGCGCAGCGCCTCCGGGTCGGCCGCCAGCAATTCCTGCAGGCGAGCGGCCATCACCTCGTCGAGAGCGACGTCGTCGTCGGCGGCGGCCGCGACGAGGCCCAGGGCTGCCGCCTCGGCGCCGCCGACCGTCCGGCCGGTGAGCATGAGATCGAGGGCGGCGGTCAGGCCGATCCGGGGCACGCAGACGGCGGCGGCCAGGGTGGGAACGAGGCCGAAGCGCACCTCGGGAAGGGCGAAGCGGGCCCGGCGGACCGTGAGCGCCAGGTCGGCGGCGGCGAGGACGGCCAGCCCGGCGCCGTAGGCGTCGCCGTTCACCCGGCAGACGACGGGTTGGGGCAGCTCGGCGATGAGGGTGAGCACGGTCGCCAACCGGTCGACGATCCGCGCCATGGCGGCGGCGTCATCGAGCTCCGACCGGTCGGCACCCGACGAGAACACCGTCCCGGTGGCGGTGATGACGACGATGCGGACGGCCGGATCGGCGCCGGCCTCGGTGAGGCCGGCGGCCAGCTCGCCGAGCGCCGCGCTGCCCAGAGCGTTGCGCGAGGCGGGCACGTCGATCGTGAGGGTCGTGACCTCCCGGCCCTCGCGACGGATCATGCCGGCCGGATGCGGCTGCCGCCGCGGGCGAGGTCAGGAACCCACGAGCGACCGGTCCCGGTCAGGCCGTCGA
>JAUZEX010000907.1 GCA_030838815.1 Actinomycetota bacterium | reverse complement strand
CCAGGGTCTGGACGCGTGGCATGCGCCGGCGTCCCCGCGTGCTCTACCTGAGCTCGCCGATCGGCCTGGGGCACGTCCGCCGCGACCTCGCGATCGCGGACGCCCTGCGCAAGGAGCGGCCCGAGGTGGAGGTGGAGTGGCTGACCCAGTCACCGGTGAGTGACTTTCTCGAGCAGCGTGGTGAGACGGTGCATCCCGCGTCGGCGTTCCTGGCGAGCGAGTCGACGCACATCGAGTCGGAGTCGGGCGAGCACGACCTGCACGCGTTCCAGGCGATCCGGCGGATGGACGAGCTCCTGGTCGCGAACTTCCTCACCTTCGCCGACGTGGTCGACGACCGGTACTACGACCTGGTGGTCGGCGACGAGGCCTGGGACGTCGACTACTTCCTGCACGAGAACCCGGAGCTGAAACGCTTCGCCTATGCCTGGATCACGGACTTCGTCGGCTGGCTGCCGATGCCGTCCGGCGGTTCCGCAGAGGCGGCGCTGACGGCCGACTACAACGCGGAGATGATCGAGCAACGCGCCCGCTTCCGGCGGCTCCGCGACCGTTCGCTGTTCATCGGCGATCCCGATGACATCGTCGACGCGACCTTCGGCCCGGGCCTGCCGTCGATCCGCTCGTGGACCGCGGAGAACTTCGACTTCACGGGGTACATCACCGGCTTCGACGCCTCGGAGACCTCCGATCGCTCGGCGCTCCGGACCCGGCTCGGGTATCCCCTCGACGCCAAACTCTGCCTGGTCACCGTCGGCGGCTCAGGCGTCGGAACCTCCTTGCTGCACAGGGTTCTCGAAGCCATCCCGCTCGCCCGGCGCGCGATCCCCGGGCTGGAGTTCGTCGTCGTTACCGGGCCCCGGATCGACCCTTCGTCGCTGCCGCCGGTCGGGGGTGCCACCATCCACGGCTACCTCCCGAACCTCCATCACCACCTGGCCGCCGCCGACGTCGCCATCACCCAGGGCGGCCTCACCACCTGCATGGAACTCACGGCCGCCCGAGTCCCCTTCATCTACGTCCCGCTTCAGAACCACTTCGAACAAACCTTCCACGTCCCCGCCCGCCTGAATCGTCACAACGCCGGCCACCAACTCCCGTACGCCGACTGCACCCCCACCACCTTGACCGACACCCTCGCCAAACTCCTCACCAACCCCGTCGACTACCTCCCCCTCCCCACCACAGCCACCCACACCGCAGCCACCCACCTCGCCGAACTGCTCTGAGGTCCCCCTCCCCGATCCTCGGGCTCGTTGACTGGAAACTAACAATCGCTATCTGCAAATTTGTTACCAGCTAAGGGGAATGGGCTTGCCCCTGATGAGTGGACACCTTCGCTGGCGGGATCGTTGGTCCCGCGGGAAGGATGTCGTTATGGGAAAACGTAGGACGTTCACGCCGGAGTACCGTCGGGAGGCTGCCCGGCTGGTGCTTGATTCGGGTCGGCCGGTCGCTGCGGTCGCCCGGGAGCTTGGTTTGGGTGAGCAGTTGCTGGGCCGCTGGGTCGCGGCCGAGAAGGCCACCGAGGAGCCGGCTGGGGATGACACGGGCGGGCAGGGGCAGGGCGCGTTGGATGTGAGCGAGCGGGCCGAGCTGGCGCGGCTGCGGCGGGAGAATTCCGAGTTGAAGATGGATCGGGAGTTCCTGAAAAAAGCAGCGGCCTTCTTCGCCTCCGACAAGAACCGGTAGATGCCTACCGGGTGATCGAGGCGGAGAAGGCCAACTTCCCCATCACCAAGATGTGTGAGTTGCTGCAGGTGTCACGGTCGGGCTACTACGCGTGGCGCCGGCGCGAGCTGGCCGGTCCCGGGCCACGCCGGCAGCGCCAAGAAGAACTCGCGGCACAGGTAGTGCAGGCCCACACCGCGTCCGACGGTGTCTACGGGGCGCCGCGGATCACCGCCGAACTCCGCGCCACCGACACGGTCGTGACCCGCAAGACCGTCGCCAAGACGATGGTGTCGCTGGGTCTGCAAGGTGTCTCACCACGCCCGTTCAAGATCACGACCGTGTCTGACCAGGACGCGGCACCTCGTCCGGACCTGGTGAACCGGGTCTTCGATACCGGGCAACTGGACCGGGTCTGGATCTCCGACATCGAGCGCCACGAGGCGCTGTTGAACCGTGCGGTGGTGAAAGGACACCGCCTCCGGTCTGTCGCAGCGGACCGGTTGGAGCTGAGGGCAGCCTGACCTCGGAGATGCGAGGGAGGGTGGAAGCAGCCCTGACAACGACGGGACGGGCCAGTACTGCCAGATGGCCTGGGTCCGGCTAGCAAGACGGAAAGGCGTACGTGAGGAACCAACGTCTGAACGCTCCTCAAGAGAGCCACCAGCTCGAACCTGGCGGATCTGGGCTGGATAGCAGCGCGCACCCACATGGCAGGGCCGGTGGTCCTGTTCGGTGGGGAACTCCTGGGCTGGGTGATGTCGCCGGTCGGGAGGCCACGGTGAAGGTCTGCGGCGTAGTCGTGGCGATGCTGCAGGGGCATAGTTGGGCGCCGACCCCGTCGAACGGTTCGACGGTGAACGTGGGAACCATCTCGGCGATCCCCTCCCCGGCCAGCGGCCTGCTGGTCGGCGGGAAGGCCCGTCGTCGGTTGATGTCGCCGGGATGGGGCGGAGGACCCGTAGTAGTCCGAGGTCGGGAAAGCCGGCCACATGGCGAAGGGGTCCAGCGTGTTCGCAGCAACCGCACATCCTCAGGAGTGCGCTGGTGAATATCGGCGAGCCGTGGCCCGACCTCGATGAGGCCGAGTACCGGGTACTGAGGATGCAGAAGAAGCTGCACCGATGGGCGGTGGCCGATCCCGGCCGTCGCTTCGATGACCTCGCCAACCTTGTCTATGACCCGGCGTTCCTGGTCGTGGCATGGAACAGGGTGCGGGGCAATACGGGCGCACGAACCGCTGGCATCGACGGGGTCACTCCCCGCGGTGTCGGTTGGGGGGCTGCGGACTTGCTGGCCGGGGTCTGCGAGGACCTCAAGGCCGGTGAGTTCGTGCCGCTCCCGGTGCGGGAGAAGACGATTCCCAAGGCGTCGGGCAAGGTCCGTGCCCTGGGGATTCCGACTACCCGTGACCGGGTCGTGCAGGCTGCATTGAAACTGGTGCTCGAGCCGATCTTCGAGGCGGACTTCAAGCCATGTTCGTATGGCTTCCGTCCGAGGCGCCGAGCTCAGGACGCGATCGCCGAGATCCATTTCCTTGCATCACCCTCCCGGAACTACGAGTGGGTGTTCGAGGCTGACATCAAGGCGTGCTTCGACGAGATTGACCACGCGGCCCTGATGGACCGGGTGCGATGTCGCGTCGGGGACAAGCGCGTCCTGGGGTGGGTGAAGGCGTTTCTGCGGGCCGGGGTCCTCACCGAGGACGGCCTGAACCGCGAGACGATCACCGGCACACCTCAAGGCGGGATCCTGTCACCGCTGCTGGCCAACATCGCCCTGTCCGTTCTGGACGAGCACTTCACCAACAAGTGGGAAGCACTCGGACCGGAATGGACTCGCATCAAGCACCGGCGGTCCGGTGGTGCGGTCATGAAACTCGTCCGCTACGCAGACGACTTCGTGGTCCTCATCCATGGACAACGCGCCGACGCTGAGGCGTTGTGGGACGAGGTCGGCAGCGTGCTCGCGCCAATGGGCCTGCGCCTATCGGTAGACAAGACGAGGGTCTGCCACATCGACGAGGGGTTCGACTTCCTCGGCTGGCGCATCCAGCGCCGAGCCCGGCGGAGCCGGACCGGCAAGAAGGCGATCTACACCTACCCGTCGAAGAAGTCGCTGGCTTCTGTGATCGCCAAGGTGCGGACGCTGACTCGCCGTGCAAAACATCGAACGCTCGCTGACCTGCTGCGCCGGTTGAACCCGACGCTGCGGGGCTGGTGCAACTACTTCCGGCACGGGGTGTCCTCGCGGACGTTCGGCTACGTCGATCACTTCGCCTTCTGGCGGATCGTGGGCTGGCTCCGCAAACGACACGTCGGGCTGAACATGCACACCTTGGTCCGGCGCTATCTGCCCGGTTGGCAGATCCGCGCCGGAGGAATCGAAATGTTCCGACCGGAAGCCATCGTCATCGAGCGCTACCGCTACCGGGGCACCAAGATCCCAACCCCATGGTCGAGCGCGCCGCCGCAAGGATCACCCACACCATCGCAATGAACACGCGGAGAGCCGGATGCGGTGGAAGTCGCACGTCCGGTTCGGAGGGCGGGCCAGGGAAACCCACCAGCCGAAAGGCTGACAGGGCGCCCTGGTCCGACCCCTACACCTACCTGCACACCCAGCAGGGCTGGCTCTACCTCGCCGTCGTACGAGATGCATGCTCACGCCGGGTGCTGGGCTGGGCGATCGAGGATCACCTGCGCGCCGACCTGATCGAGGCCGCACTCCAGATGGCCCTCGACCAGCGCGGAGGCCGGCTCCCGCACCAGGTCGTGTTCCACGCCGACCGCGGCACCCAGTACACCTCGACCCAGATCAGCGACTTCGCCACCGCGAACAACCTGGCCTGCTCGGTCGGCCGGGCCGGGGTCTGCTGGGACAACGCGATGGCCGAATCGTTCTTCGCGACCCTGAAAGTCGAGTTCTACTACCGCCACACCTGGACCACCCGAACCCAGGCCAAACAAGCCGTCAACACCTGGATCGCACACGTCTACAACCGCCGCCGGCGACACTCAGCCCTCGGCATGACCAGCCCCATACAATTCGAGATCACAAACCACCAACACCCCACGGCCATCAAGGCCGCTTAACCCGGTGTCCACCACCCGGGGGCAAGCCCAAGCCAACTCGAGGGAAGTTGTCCTCCTGCAACTGTGTGCCTGGTGTGAGGTGCAGGGGGTCTGTGACGACGTGGGGTTGCCCGGAGTACGTGGTGTTGGCGTCGATGTAGATGTTGACGTGGGCGAAGCGGGGGTCGGGGGTGGTGTTGGGGAGGGCCATGTGGGCGGTGTAGCCGGAGTGGAAGGTGCAGTCGCCGGCGTAGAGGGGGAGGGTTACTCGGGGGGAGTAGCGGAGGGCGGGGGACTTGGTGAAGAGGTCTTCTTTGTCGGCGAGGTTCTGCGGGCGTAGGTCCGTGCGGGTGTGGGTGCCGGGGAGGAAGGTCATGCAACCGCGTTCCGGGGGTACGTCGACCAGGGCGATCCAGGCGGACAAGGGGAGCCGGTCGTTGCCGTGGGGCCAGTAGGGGCGGTCCTGGTGGAAGTGGGTGGCAGCGTTGCTGTTGGGTTCCTTGACGAGCATCTGGTCGTGCCAGAGGCGGAGGGGGAATCCGGCGAGTTGCTCGGCGATTGCCGCGATGTGGGGGTGGAGGGTGAGCTCACGTAGTACGGGGTCTTGCTGCCAGACGTTGACTAGTTGGCTGAAGATCGCGTCCTGTTGGAGGCGGTCGGCGCGGTGGTCTTCGAGATAGCCGGCTGCGCGGGTTCGGTAGCGGTCGACCTCGGCTGGGGTGAGGATTGTTGGGACTCGGACGAATCCGTCTTTGCGGTAGGCGTTGATCAAGTCATCCATGCCTACAACCCTCATGCTCAGCGGCTGATGAGGACAGGGCGATCGTGACCAGTAGTCGTACGATTCTGACATGCCGGA
>JAUZEX010000902.1 GCA_030838815.1 Actinomycetota bacterium | reverse complement strand
CACCGCGGTGGCGCAGGTGATCGGCACCGACGCCGCCTACATGAACACCACCGACCGGCACATCGCCGCCGGCCGGGGGATCACCGCCGACGACGTCGCCGGCCACGACCGGGTGGCGGTCATCGGCGAGACCACCGCCGCCAACCTCTTCCCGGCCGGCAGCAATGCCATCGGCGAGACGATCCAGGTCAACAAGGTGGCCTACACCATCGTGGGAATCCAGGCCGTCAAGGGCAGCAACGGGAACCAGGACCTCGACGACATCGTGATCGCCCCGGCCACCGCCGTGGTCGACACGCTCGCCGGCCGCACCAGCGGCTACGGCCAGATCGTCGCCCAGGCCAAGTCGTCGAAGACCATGAACGACGCCCAGGCCGAGATCCTCACCGTCCTCGACTCCCGCCACAACGTGTCGGACGGGACGGCGTCGCCGTTCAGCGTGCTCAACCAGGGCAGCCTGCTCGACGCCTCCGAGTCGACCACCCGCACCTTCACGGTGCTGCTGGCGGCGGTGGCGGCCATCTCCCTCCTCGTCGGCGGGATCGGCGTGATGAACATCATGCTGGTCAGCGTCACCGAGCGGACCCGGGAGATCGGCATCCGCAAGGCCATCGGCGCCCCCAAGCGGGCCATCCTGACCCAGTTCATCAGCGAAGCCGTGATCCTCAGCCTCATCGGCGGTGCCGCCGGCGTGGCTGTGGGATTGATCGGCAGCCGGTTCCGCATCGTCGGCATCCAGCCGGTGATCGCCGCCTACAGCATTCCCCTGGCCTTCGGCGTGGCCATCGTCGTCGGCCTGTTCTTCGGCATCTATCCGGCCAACCGGGCCGCCTCCCTCCGTCCGATCGAAGCCCTGCGCCACGAGTAGGCGCCGACCCCTTTCCCAGGAGCGAACTGACATGAACGGCAACGACACCCTGTCCCAGGACCCCACCCCGTCCCCGACCCCGCCCGGGAGTGGCGGCGGCGAGGACAACGCCGACCTGTGGCCGACCTCGGGCCCGGCCAAAGGCCTCCGGATTCGGCTCCCGATCGCCGTCGCCGCGCTCGTCGTCGTCGGCCTCGTCGGCGCCGCCGGCGGGGCGGCGATGAAGAAGACCCCGTCCACGACGACCCAGGCCGGCGCCCTCGGCAACCGGGCCAACGGCGCCAACGGTGCCAACGGTGCCAACGGCGCGGCCGGCGCGGCCGGCCGCTTCGGCGGCGGCGGCGTCTTCGGGACGGTCACGAAGGTCTCCGGCGACACGATCACCGTGACCCAGGCCGACGGGTCGACCGCCACCGTGGTCGTTCCCGCAGGGACGACGATCACGAAGTCGGTGTCGGGTTCCGTCTCCGACGTGACCAGCGGCACAGCCATCGCGGTGCGGGGCACGACGGCCAACGGCAAGACCACCGCCCAGAGCATCACCATCAACCCGGCTGGCGGCGCCGGCGGCGCGGGCGGCGCGGGCGGCTTCGGCGGCTTCGGCGGCCGCAACCGCCAGAACGGCACGGGCACGGGCACCGGTACCGGGACGACCACCAACTAGATCGCACCCCCCTGCGGCGATCAGCGGCCCGGCTCGCCTCCCCGAGCCGGGCCGCGTCGCGCTACTGGTCATGTCCGGCCGCCGCTCAAGCCGCCGTCAGCCGGCGTCTGTCGGGCGACTGGAACCGACCACCCATATGAGGTTTTCGGCGTGGTATCGATCGAGAAGTCGCTTGTGTACCAAGCGTTGACGTTCGTCCGGTTCCAAATGCCACCGAACGAATTTTTCCCGTCCGAAGCGTATGAAGAGGGAGGAATGCGTCCGAAGGCGACCGAACTGATGCCTCATGCTGAAGACCCGACGGCGGCTGCTCCTCGTGACGCTCCTTCTGATCGCCTCGACGCTGGCCACCGGCGGGGCGGCGCCGGCGCAGGCCGACACCACCACCTCGTTCACCTTCGGAGCGGCGGGGGACTTCGGCGCCAACGCCAACAGCGCCGCCACCCTGACGACGCTGGCCGGGTCGGGAACCGACCTCTTCTTCGCCGTCGGCGACCTGAGCTACAACGAGGTGACTCCGGAATCGGCGTGGTGCAACTTCGTCACGACCAAGGTGGGGTCGGGCTACCCGTTCGAGCTGCTCTCGGGCAATCACGAGGACAACGGCCCCCACGGCCTGATCCAGAACTACGCCGCCTGCCTCCCCGACCGGGTGGGGGGCGTCAGCGGCAGCTATGGCAAGGAGTATTTCGTCGATTACCCGACGGCCGCGCCACTGGCCCGGTTCATCATGATCTCCCCGGCGTTGAGCTTCCCGGGCGAGAGTCAGTACACCTACACGAAGGGGAACGCCCACTACACCTGGCTGGCCAACGCCATCGACGCCGCCCGGGCGAGCGGCATCCGCTGGGTGATCGTGGGGACGCACGAGGTGTGTCTCGACGCCGGCAGCATGTCGTGCACGATCGGGACGGACCTGCTGAACCTCCTGGTGGGCAAGAAGGTCGACCTTGTGCTCCAGGGGCACGAGCACACCTACCAGCGCAGCAAGCAACTCGCCCTGGGAGCGGCCTGCACGGCCGTCACGCCCGGGTCGTTCAAGGCCGGCTGCGTCGTTGACGACGGCGCTGACGGGGTCTACAGCCAGGGCGCCGGACCGGTCATCGTCATCGCCGGAACGGGCGGGGAGAGCCTCAGCAGCGCCAGCCCGTCCGACAGCGACGGGCCGTACTTCGCCAAGCTGATGGGCGGAAACTCGAATCCCACCAACGGGTTCGTCCGGTACCAGGTCTCGGCCGACAAGATCTCGGCCCAGTTCGTCCGTTCGGCCCGGGGCACGTTCACCGACTCGTTCACGATCACCTCCACCGGAGTGACCAACCGCCCGACGGCGTCGGCGGCGTCCGCCACCACCACGGCCGGGAACCCCGTGCCGGTCACGCTGGCCGGTTCCGACGTCGAGACCTGCGAGCTCG
>JAUZEX010000099.1 GCA_030838815.1 Actinomycetota bacterium | reverse complement strand
CGGTGGAGGGCATTGGCCAGCTTGTCCTCGTCGGCCTTGCTCTTCGGCCTGATGGCCATGGGCAGCACCGGGGCCGGCGACTCGAACGGGTCGATGGAGATGTCGGCCCCCCGCTGGGCGAGGATGTCGCCGGTCGAGGTGTCACTCAGCTTGGCCACGGCGGCGATGTCGCCCGCCGGCACCTCGGAGACCGGCTCCTGCTCCCGGCCCCGCAGTGTCAGCAGCTGGTGGAGGCGCTCGTCGGCCACTGTCCGGCCGTTGGTCAGCACGGCGTCGGGCTGGACCTTCCCCGACATGACCTTGAAGACGTTGACCCGACCCACGTAGGGGTCGGCGATCGTCTTGAACACGAAGGCCGCCGGGGGCCCGTCGGCGGGCGCCGACGGCGCCGGCGCCTCGTCGGCCAGGAACCGGCACAGCCGGTCCATCCCGATCAGCCTGGTGGCGCTGCCGCACAGCACAGGGAACACCGAGCCGGCCGCCACGCCCTGGGCCAGCGCCCCGGCCAGCTCCTTGTAGTCGATCGCCTCGTCGGACAGGTACCGCTCCATGAGGTCGTCGTCGGCCACCACGATGCCTTCCACGAGGGCGTCGTGGACGGCGTGCTCCTGCGCTTCCATCCCGTCCGGCACTTCACCCTGCGTCACCCGGCCGTCGACATACGTGTAGGCCTTGTCGGTCAGGAGGTCGACGACGCCGGAGAGGTTGGCCTCCTCACCGATGGGCAGCTGCAGCGGCGCCACCCCGGCCCCGAAGCGGTTCTTCAGGTCGTCGCAGGTGCGGGAGAAGCTGGCCCGGTCACGGTCGAGCTTGTTGACGAAGAAGGCCCGGGGGAGGCCGGCCTGCTCGGCCATCTTCCAGACGATCTCGGCCTGGACCTCGACGCCCTCCACCCCGGAGATGACGAACAGCGCGAGATCGGCGACCCGCAGGGCGGCCACGACGTCGCCCATGAAGTCCGCGTAGCCGGGGCAGTCGAGGATGTTGATCTTGAAGCCGTCGTATTCGAACGGGAGGATCGACAGGTTGGTGGAGATCCCCCGCTTGTGCTCCTCGGGGTCGAAGTCCGAGACGGTGTTGCCGTCTTCCACCCGCCCCATCCGCTGGGTGAGCCCGTTGGAGTAGAGGAGCGCCTCGGCCAGCGTGGTCTTGCCGGAGTTGCCGTGCCCGACGAGGGCGACGTTGCGGATCTTGGCCGAGGGAAACGTCTTCACGACAGCCTCCGAAGGAACAGATCGGGCCCCCGGTTACGGCTCTGTGAACAAACCGGTGGGCAGGGTGGCCGCTGATCGTATCGGCCGTCGGGGACCGGGGCGATGGGTAGCTGCCCGCTACACTGCGCGCGACGCTCGCGAGCGCCCGATTGGAGTCTCATGCTGGATACACGCTGGCGGGCGGGGGTCGAGCGGGGTCTTCGCCCCGCCGGTGCCCGCCTCCGACAGGTCGGGATCAGCGCCGACCAGATCACGCTGCTGGGTCTGGCCTCGTCCGTGGCCTGCGGCCTGGTCGTTGCCGCCGGGCGGCTCGGCTGGGGGGCGTTCTTCCTCGCCCTGTCCGGGCTGACCGACGTGCTCGACGGGGCAGTGGCCAAGTCCGGTGGAACCGCCGGGCCCCGGGGGGCGTTCTTCGACTCGGTCTGCGACCGCGTGTCCGACGGCGTCGTCCTCGGCGGGGCCGCCTGGTACTTCGCCGGCCGCGACACCCACCTGGCCGTGCTGGCCTTCACCGTGGCCATGCTGTCGCTCCTCGTCTCCTACGAGCGGTCCCGGGCCGAGAGCCTGGGGTTCAACGGCAAGGGCGGCCTCATGGAGCGGGCCGAGCGGATGGTGCTGCTCGGCGTCGGCCTGACGTTCGGGTTCCTGACCGCCGCCCTGTGGGTCCTCCTGGTCCTGACCGGGTTCACCGTGGTCCAGCGCTTCCTCCTGGTCTGGCGGCAGGCGACGCCGGCCGCCCAGCGCGAGGCCCGTCCCAGCTGGTGGGTCACCGCCCGCGACGCCCGGACCGACGAGTCGCGCCTGGCCGGCTGGTGGTCGGCGGCCCGGCCGCCGGGGGAGCGGTCCCGGCTGGCCAACTGGCTGCTCTCGGCCCGTCCGCCGGCCGGAGAGGGCGACCGGCGGTGGTGGACGGCGTCGCGGCCGGCCCGCCCGTCGCGCTGGTCCCGCTCCGGCGACGCCCGGAGTTTCGGGGGTGTCGCCCGGGATGACATCGCAGGCGTCCGCTCCCAGCTCCGCCGCCTGCGGAGCCGGACCCGCCCGTAACCTCCGGGAGGGGTGTCTACGAGCGGCTCGGCCGCCACCGCAACCTATTTCGGCTACCGGGCCGGCGCGGCCATCGCCATGGCGCTGCCCGAACCGCTGTCCCGGCCTGCGGCGGGGCTGACCGGCCGGGCGCTGGGCCTGGCGATGCGGGGGCGCCGGGAGATGGTCGGCCGCCACCTGCGCCGGATCCACGGCCCGGGGCTCGAGGGCCGGGCGCTCGACCGGGCGGTGGCCGCCACCTTCTCCTCCTACGGCCGCTACTGGCTCGAGGCGTTCCGCCTCCCGAGCCAGGACCTGCTGACACTCGACGGTGACCGCTTCCGGATCGACGGACGGGACCACGTCGACAAGGCCCTGGCCGGTGGGAAGGGGGTAGTGGTGGGCACGCCGCACCTCGGCAACTGGGACCTCGGCGCGGCCTGGTTCGCCGCCCAGGGCTACCAGCCGACCACGGTTGTCGAGCCCATCGAGCCCCCGGCCCTGTTCGAGTGGTTCTGCGCCTACCGCCGGGGGCTGGGCATGGGGATCGTCCCGCTGGGCCCCGAGGCCGGGACGACCCTGCTGAAGAAGCTCCGGGAGGGCCTCATGGTCGGCCTGGTCTGCGACCGGGACCTCACCCGGACGGGCGTCGAGGTCGAGTTCTTCGGGGAGCGCACCACGTTCCCGGGCGGGCCCGCCACCCTGGCCCTGCGGGCGGGAGCCCCCTTGATGGCCGGAGCCAATTTCTTCGCCGGCGACGGCCACCACTGCATCATGCGGCCCCCGCTCGACACGACCCGCCAGGGCACCGTGAAGGAGGACATCGCCCGGATCACCCAGGCCCTGGCGGCCGAGTTCGAGGTCCTCATCCGAATGGCCCCCGACCAGTGGCACCTCCTCCAGCCCAACTGGCCCAGCGATTTCGCCGCATGAGACCCCGGGCGGGGGTGTCCCCATGACACGGCCTGGGGTGTCCCCATGAGAATCGTCCTCATCTGCCCGTATTCGCTGTCGCTCCCCGGCGGCGTCCAGGGGCAGGTCCTGGGCCTGGCCCGGACGCTGCGCCAACGGGGGGTCTCGGCCAGCGTCCTCGGCCCCTGCGACGGGCCGCCGCCGGAGCCCGGCGTCATCTCGGTCGGCCCCAGCGTGTCGCTGGCCGCCAACGGCAGCGTGGCGCCCCTGGCGCCGGACCCGCAGGCCATCCGCCGGACGCTGGAGGTGCTGGCGGCCCTGCGCCCCGACGTCCTCCACCTCCACGAGCCGCTCGTGCCCGGCCCCGCCCTCACCGCCCTGCTGGCCGGGTCGGTGCCGGCCGTGGGCACGTTCCACGCCTCGGGCCGGGTCCCGGCCTACGTCTGGCTCCGGCCGGCGGTGCGGGCCGTGGCCCGGCGCATCGGGCTGCGGACGGCCGTATCCCCCGAGGCCCGGGCGCTGGCCGAGCGCTGGCTGGGCGGCGCCTGCCACGTCCTGCCCAACGGCGTCGAGGTCGAGCGCTTCGCCAAGGCCGACCCCTGGCCGGTCCCCGACACCCCGGCCGGTACCGGCCGGGCCATCCTCTTCGTCGGTCGCCACGAGCCCCGCAAGGGCCTCGACGTGCTTCTCCGCGCATTCGCGAAGCTCGAGCGGCGGGACGCGGTCCTGTGGGTGGCCGGGGAGGGCCCCCAGACCGCTGCGCTGGCGGCGTCGGCCCCGGACAACGTGGAGTGGCTGGGCCGGATCTCCGACCGGGAGCTGGCCGGCCGGCTGCGGACGGCGGCGGTGTTCTGCGCCCCGTCCCTCCACGGCGAGAGCTTCGGCGTCGTCCTGCTCGAGGCGATGGCGGCCGGGACCCCGGTGATCGCCTCCGACATCGCCGGCTACCGGGACGTCGCCCGGGACGGTCGTGAAGCGGTGCTCGTCCCCGGCGGGGACGCCGCCGCCCTCGCCGACGGCCTCCGGAAGGTCCTCGACGACACCACGCTGGCCGGCCGTCTCGTCGAAGCCGGGACGGCCCGGGCCGCCGGCTTCTCCATGGAACGGCTGGCCGGCCGGTACGTCGAGCTGTACGAGAGCCTGCTGGCCCGGACGCCGTAAGAAAACAGAGCGACCCCGTGGCGCAGGGGGGAGAGTCGCCACGGGGTCGTGCTCTGTTTGTTGCTCACCCGGTCACCGGTGCCGGTCGGAACTCCGTCCGGCCCGGCGTGGGCCACCTCGGATCGGTGGGGGCGGCCCGGGTGAGTCCTGCTCGACTCCCGGACGCCGCCCGACGTCCGGAAGTCGGTTCAGTTCGCTGCTGCTAGTGGTCCTCGCCCTGGGGGACGGGGGACTTGCGCAGCGAGCGGGTGATCCCGAAGGCACCGGCGAGGCTGATGGCCGCCAGAGCGGCGAACCAGGCCCCGTTCGTGCCACCGGTGCGGGGGAGGGTGCCGC
>JAUZEX010000096.1 GCA_030838815.1 Actinomycetota bacterium | reverse complement strand
CGCCGGGCTCGGCACTCGGAAGCGGCGCCGGGAGCGGGTCGGCGACGACACCGTCGGCGTCGTCGGGCTCGGGCGCCGCCGTCGGCGGTTCCCGCGCCCCGTCGGCCCCGTCGTCGCCGTCGGCCTCATCGGCTGCTGCCACCAAGCCGGGCTCGTCGTCGACGCCCGCCTCGGGGTCGGCCGGCTCGAAGTCTCCGTCGGGCGGTGGTCAGAGCGCGGCCGTCCCCGGCGCGCCCGTGCCGGCGCCGAGTCCGGGCGGTGGCGTCTCCACCGGCATCAGCGCCAGCACGATCAAGGTCGGCGCCATCTTCCCCCTGTCCGGGCCGATCAACTTCTCGCTCGTCCAGCAGGCCGCCTCGTCGTACTTCAACATGATCAACGAGCAGGGCGGCATCAACGGCCGCAAGGTCGACTTCGTCTACTACGACGACGGGTGGGACCAGCAGAAGTCGATCCAGCTGGCCCGGCGCCTCGTCGAGCAGGACAAGGTCTTCGCCATGGTGGGGAACTTCCAGTTCTTCACCGCCGACGGCGTCGTCCCCTACGTCGAGGCGCAGGGGGTGCCGCTCGTCGGTCCGGACAGCGTCGCCCTCCGGGAACTGCAGAGCAACGTGGTGTTCCCGATGGGCCTGTCGACCTGCACCGACGGCATCGCCAACGGCAAGGAGGTCATCGACCGGGGGTTCAAGAAGCCGGCCTATATCCATGTGGCCGGGAACTCGGCGATGACACGCATCGTGGAGTGCGAGGACGCCGTGCTGAAGGCGGCCGGCATCACGTCGGTGAGCAAGATCGGCACCTCCATCGCCGAGCCGGACTTCACCCAGGCAGTGCTGCGGACCCGCAGCGCCGACCCCGACGTCCTGATCGAGGAACACGACGCCAGCGCCATCCTCCGCACCTGGCAGGCGATGCAGCGCCAGAACTACTCGGTGCCGATGCTCGGCGCCTACCCGGCCTACGACACGCTCATCACCGACTACGCCAAGAACTACCCCAACCAGGCCAAGGACTTCTCCGTCCCGACCGGCGCAGTCCCGATCGAGCGGCCCAACGACGAGGTCCGGCGCTATGTCGGCGCCACCAAGAAGTTCTTCCCCGACGCCCACCTCGGCTACTTCGGCGAGCTGGCCTGGGGCGGGGCGAAGATGTTCACCGATGTGATGCGCCAGCTGGGCGGCACGCCGACCCGGGGCCAGCTCATCGACGCCCTGAACAGCTTGAAGAACTACGAGAGCGGGATCACCAAGCCGACGACGTTCAATCCCGGCCCGAAGGACCCGAACCACTGGTGGTTCCGGATGAAGCTCGACAACTACACCAAGTGGGCGCCGACCACGACCGACTGGATTACCCACCCCTGCGTGGAGTGTGAGAAGCAGAAGTGGACCCAGCCGGCGCGCTAGGCACCGAGGACGGGGACGATGGGGGCTGATCTCTTTCTGCCACTCACGATCAGTGGGCTCGTGGTGGGCATCATGTACGCACTGCTGGGCGTCGGCCTTGTCGTCGCCTACCGGACGAGCAACACGTTGAACTTCGCCCATGGCGCCATGGGGATGTTCGCCAGCTACGTGTTCTTCAAGACGCTGCTGCCGCGCTATGGGCTCGCCCTGGCCCTGGTCCTGGTCCTGGCGTTTGCCGCCGCCATGGGGGTTCTCCTGCACCGGTTCGTGATCCGGCACCTGGAGGGCCAGCCGACGCTGGCCAAGGTCATCGCCACGATCGGCACGATGATCGCCCTGCAGTCGGCGGCCGTGATCATCTGGGGCGAAGGGAAGCGGCCCGTCACCAGCATCTTCCCCAACCGGACGGCCTTCGAGGTGGCCCACGTCGCCATCGGGCTCGACCAGTTGGCCATGGCCGGGATCCTCGGCGCGGTCGTGCTCGGCCTCACCTGGTTCTTCAGCGGCAGCCGGCTGGGCATCGCCGTCCGGGCCGTGGCCAACAGCCAGCGGGACTCGATGCTGCTGGGCATCAACGCCCACCTCGTCACCGGCCTGGGATGGGGCATCGCCGGCGTCCTGGCCGCGCTGGCCGGCATCCTGCTCTCGCCGCTCGTCTACCTCGACACGGTGTTCCTGACGCTCATGCTCATCCCGGCCTACGGCGCGGCGCTGCTCGGGCGGCTCCGGTCCGTCCACCTGACCGTCCTCGGCGGCCTGCTGATCGGGGTACTCCAGAGCCTCAGCGGCTATGTCTCCGACAGCCCCGGGTTCTCGCAGGTCCTGCCGTTCGTCGTCATCGTGGCCGCCCTCATGCTGCAGCCTCCGGAGCAGCGGGCCGCCGGGGAGGTGCTGTAGGTGACCGCACCGCTCGAGTCCCCTCCGCTGGCCACGCCAGCGGCCACCGACCGGCCGCAGACCGTCGAACGCCCGCCCGCCGCCCGACCGGCGGCCGGAACGCCCCTGGCCCTGCGCCTGACCGCGGTGGCGATCACCGCCGTGGTGGTCATCGCGCTGCCGCAGGTGATGTCGAACTACTGGATCTTCATCGGCACGGCGGTGGCGATCGTCTCGCTGGCCCTCATGAGCCTGGTGCTGCTCACCGGCATGGTCGGCCAGATCTCGCTGTGTCAGGGGACGTTCATGGGGGTCGGCGCCTTCTCGATGGCGTATCTCCAGCACCACGCCGACATGCCGTTCCTCCCGGCCTGGATTATCGGGGCCGGGGCGGCGGCCCTCGTCGGCGTTCTCGTCGGGTTGCCGGCGCTGCGGGTCGGCGGTCTGCACCTGGCCCTCGTGACGCTGGCTTTCGGGTACATGTTCGACAACACCGTCTTCAACTGGAACAGCTTCTCGGGCGGAGCGAGCTATGGGATCGACTTCGGTCGCCCGGCCGGCTTCCAGTCAGCGACGGCGTACTTCTACTTCTGCGCCGCCGTGCTGGCCCTGGCGGTGCTCCTGTTCGCCCGGTTCCGGTCGTCGAAGTCCGGCCAGCTCATGTCGGCGGTGGGGGAGGCGCCCAAGGCGGTTGCGGCCACCGGCTGGAGCGTCATGATGGTCCAGCTGCGGGGCTTCGCCCTCTCCGCCTTCATCGCCGGCCTGGCCGGCGGCCTGTTCGGGCCGCTCTACGGCAACGCCGGCAAGTACGCCTTCGACGTGAACCACTCACTGGTGTTGATGGCCATGGCCGCCATCGGCGGAGTCGGCTTCGTGCTCGGCGCGGTCATCGGCGGGGTCATGAACATCGCGCTGCCGGAGGTGGTCCGGAACCTCAACCTGACCGCCGACTGGGGCGTCCTCATCCCCAGCGTGGCGGTCGTCGTCGTGATGGTGACGAACCCCCGGGGCATCGCCCACTGGGTCACCCGCCTCGGGCAGCGGCTCCTGCACCTCGGGGGCGGCAAGAAGACGATCGACCTGACCGCCGGGAAGGTCCCCCGATGAGCGACGGCGCGGCGGTGGCTCCGCTGGTGGACCTGCAGAACATCTCCGTCCGGTTCGGGGGGCTGCGGGCCCTCGACGACGTCGAGCTCTTCCTCCTGTCGGGAGAGGTCACTGGCCTCATCGGCCCGAACGGCGCCGGCAAATCGACGCTGCTCAACGTGGTCGGCGGCAGCCAACGGCCGACCACCGGCCACGTCCGCTACGGGGGTCGCGACATCACTGCCGCGCCGGCCCACGCCCGGGCCCGCCTGGGCGTCGCCCGCACGTTTCAGACGGTGTGCGTCGCCTCCCGGCTCTCGGCCCTGGTCAACGTGCGGCTCGGCGGCTTCCAGACCGTCCGGTCGGGGCTGCTGTCGGACGCGCTGGGGCTCTCCCGGCGTCGGATCGACGAGCGGCGCCTGGCCCGGCGCGTCGACGTACTGCTCGACCTGGTGGGGCTGTCGGCCCACCAGGACGTGCCGGCCGGCGACCTCCCGCTGGGGTTGCAGCGCAGTGTGGAGCTGGCCCGGGCGCTGTGCGCCGGCCCGAGGCTGCTCCTGCTCGACGAGCCGGCGTCGGGTCTCGACTCCGCCGAGACGGCATCGCTGGCCGACGTCCTGCTGGCCGTGCGCGAGGAGCTCGGCACCACGCTCCTGCTCGTGGACCACGACGTCGGCTTCGTGACCGGCATCGCCGACTACGTCTACGTCCTCGACTTCGGGCAGCTCATCGCCGAGGGAGAGCCCGACGCCGTGCTGCACGATCCGGTGGTCGAAGCGGCCTACCTGGGCACCGGGAAGGGGGTCGGCCATGCCGTTGCTCGAAGTTGAGCACCTGAGCGTCCGCTACGGCCGGATCCAGGCCGTGCGCGACGTCTCCTTCTCGGTCGGTGAGGGCGAGGCCGTCGTGCTCCTCGGCCGCAACGGAGCCGGGAAATCGAGTCTCATCGCCGGTCTGGTCAACGGCGTGCCCGGTCGATCGGGCCGGGTCCTGTTCGACGGTGAGCCCATCAACAAGCTCCGGGCGGACCAGCTCGTGCGCCGCGGTCTCGTCGTCGTCCCCGAAGGGCGGGGCATCCTCTCGGAGCTGTCGGTGGCCGAGAACCTGGCCATGGCGACGTACGCCCTCCCCAAGAACCGGCGGGCCGACGCCGTGGCCGAGGCCATCGAGGCCTTTCCCCGGCTCGGGGAGCGCCGCAAGCAGCGGGCGGGAAGCCTGTCGGGCGGGGAGCAGCAGATGCTGGCGCTCGCC
This sequence comes from Actinomycetota bacterium, assembly GCA_030838815.1. Classification (GTDB taxonomy): domain Bacteria; phylum Actinomycetota; class Acidimicrobiia; order IMCC26256; family BP-133; genus BP-133. The sequence goes on along the minus strand of JAUZEX010000096.1, from coordinate 2,727 downwards.
CGGGCCCGGGCCCTCCAGCCGAAGCTACTGGTGCTCGACGAGCCGAGCCTGGGGCTGGCTCCGGTCATCATCGACGAGGTCTACGCCTGGTTGGCCGCCCAGCACGCCGCCGGTCTGTCCATCCTGCTGGTGGAGCAGTTCGCCGCCCTCGCCCTCCAGCTCACCGAGCGGGCGCTGGTGATGGACCGGGGGGTGATCGTGGCCGCCTGCTCCTCGGCCGAAGCGCTGGACGACGAGACGATCGTGCGGGCCGCCTACATGGGCCACGAACGGGTCGACCGGGCCCGGACCCACCACGGGTCGACGCCGGTGCGGTTGCGGTTGGGCCCTCAGCTCGTACGACGTCTGCACAGCGCCGCCACCGGCCAGGGCCAGGACGTGGAGTCGTACCTGCTGGAACGGGTCCGCCCGGTGTTGGAGAGCGAAGGCGCGGCCGAGAACGGCGCCCGGTCGAACGGTCGCCGGAAATGACCGGCGTCGGCGAGAGAAGGAGCGGGGGAATGGTCCACAGGCGGTCGCAACGGCGTCGCCACATCGTTTGGGCGGGGATCGCACTGGTCTTCACCACCGTGGCCGCGCCGATGGGCCTGTCGGGCTCGGCCGGTGCCGCCGACGGCGCTGTGCAGGTGGCGGTGGCCTCGACCGGTGGGAACGGCTACTACAGCAAGCCGGGGTTCCTGCCCTTCGACCCGCTGTTCTACGGGACCGCGCCCCGCACGCAGGCCGAAGCCGACGGCCTCCCCTCGGCCCACGCCCTGGCCGCCTTCATCGATCCCGCCGGGAGCCTCTCCCGGGGCGTGAACGGAAACCTCAACATCGTCGGCGCTCCACCCCTGCCGGTCGACGCCAGCTACCCGTACTTCGCCGAGGCGCGGTACCCGACGGCCCCGGCCAGCGCGGTCGGCCCGCCGGTGCCCGAGGGCGCGCCCGTCGGCGCCAACCCCGGGAAGGCCACGGCCACCGCCTCACCGGAGGGGGCCGCCGTCGCCGACGCCCAGGGCGGGGCGTTCTCTGCTCCCGTCGGCGACGCCCAGCGGTTCGCGGCGTCCGGGGTCGAGGGCCACAGCCTGGCCGACGCCGTGAAGGCCGTCGGCGAGACGTGGGCCGTGTCGACCGACCTCGACCTCGGAGGGATCCTCAAGGCCCGCAGCGTCAAGGTCGTCGCCCGGGTGGAACGCAAAGAAGGCAAGCTGCTCGGGACGGGTTCGGTCCAGGTGAGCGGCGCCACGCTCAACGACACGGCTGTCGAGATCAACGATCAGGGCCTCCTGGTTAACGGCCAGCCGGCCGGTCAGACCCCGGACGGGACAGACCTGCTGAAGCAGCTGGCCGAGAAGGGCATCACCGTGATCCCGCCCCGGGTCGAGGTCACCAATACCGAGACGTCCGTCGGGGTGAAGGTGTTCGCCCCGTCGCTGCGGATCCTGGCGTCGGCCGAACAGCCCTACCACGAGGTCGACGTCATCGGTCTGGAGAGCGGCTACGCCACGGCAGCCCTGACCGGCGCGGCCGAACCCCCGGCCGGATCCGGCGGTTCGTCCGACTACGCCGACCTGTACCAGCCGCCGAGCGACGCAGGCCAGACGACGGCGCCGCCGGCGGTGGCCGCCGGTGAGTCCTCTGACGGCGCGTTCGGTGCAGGGGTCGGCGTCAGCGACTCGGCCTCGGGCTCGTCGGACGGGTTCTCGTCCTCCCCCGCCTACAGCACCGACGCCAGATCCTCGGCCGGGTCGCGCTTCTCGGAGACCGGCTCGTCAAGGCCGACCGACGTGGGCGGTGCGTCACTGGCATCGGGGATCTCGACGCCGGTCCAGGCGATCGGCTCCATCCGGCCGGCGGGTCTGCGGTCGTCGGTGAAGACGCTGCTCGTGGCCGTCTGGGTGGCCTCGATGGTCGCCCTGATGGCGGCGGCCGCCTGGCAGCGGGGGGCGGCCAACGCCTAGCGCCGCTCCAACCCGGATCGGCTCCGCCGGGCGTCCGGGTAGCCTGGGATCTCGGCTGGGGCAGGAGAGATGGTGTCGGTAGTTCTCGACCGGGTGACGAAGCGGTTCGGAGCGACCACCGCCTTGCGGGACGTGAGCCTCGAGTTGACGGCGCCCGGTCTCGTGGCTCTGGTCGGGGTGAACGGCTCTGGCAAGACGACCCTGCTCCGCACAGCGGTAGGCCTCCTCCGGCCGACGGTCGGTTCCGTCCGCATCGCCGGCATCGACCCCTGGCGCCACCCGCAGCGTGCCCACCGCGTGGTCGGGTACGTCCCCGAGGCGCCCCGGCCGTATCCGGGGATGACCGTGCGGGGGTACCTCGACTTCGCCGCCCGGCTGTCGCGGGCGCCGGGCGAGCGGCGCGCCGCGGTCGACGGGGTGGTCGACCGCTTCGCCCTCCAGAAGGTGCTGCGGCAACGCTGCGGGGCCCTCTCCCTCGGGTACCGCCAGCGCGTCGCTCTGGCCCAGGCCGACATCGTCGACTCCGCCGTGCTGGTCCTCGACGAACCGATGAACGGCCTCGATCCGCGGCAGATGCAGCAGTTGCGCGACCGGCTCCGCAGCTGGTCGCAGGACCGCATCATCGTGCTCTCCAGCCACCTCGTCACCGAAGTGGCCGATCTCGCCCGCGAGGTCCTGTTCCTCCACGCCGGCGCGCTCGTCGCCCGCGTCGACCTGTCCGGCGACCCGGTGGCCGACGGTGCCCGCCTGTGGGCGGCGCCGGACGCCGTCGCCGAGGCGGGCG
>JAUZEX010000882.1 GCA_030838815.1 Actinomycetota bacterium | reverse complement strand
TGCACCGTGAAGAGCGTCCCTTTCACATTGATGTTGAAGATTTTGTCAAAGTGCTCTTCCGTCACACTTTCGAGCAGAGCGAACTCTCCTACGCCGGCGTTGGCTACGACGATGTCGATCCGCCCCTTCACCTTGACGGTCTCGTAGAGGTGATCAAGGTCGGCCAAGTTGGCAACATCTCCTTGAACGCTAGTGACGTTATCGCCGATCTCCCTCACGGCGTCGTCGAGTTCCTTCTTGCGACGCCCTGTGATGAAGACATAGGCACCTTCTGCGACGAAGCGCTTTGCCATCGCAAGCCCAATCCCCGTACTGCCGCCAGTGATCACCGCTACTTTCCCCTGCAACTTGCCCATGCGGATTACTCCCGGTAGTGGTAGACGTGGTGGCTCAGACCACGGGCGGTTCTGGAAGGCGGACGCCGCCGCGCATCACCCACTTCGCCGGGTACTGCTGGACGGCGAGCTCGATGGCGTCCTCCGATTCCCCGGTGACGCGAACCCAGACGTCGCTGATGGCCTTGAGGAGCCGGTCCACGGCCTCGTCGCTGCGACCGAGGCGAATGTGGACGAAGATCAGCGCCTCGTCCGTGGGGACACCCGCCCGGAAGGTGCTCTCGGCGGGAAGATCGTGGAACACCACGCTGATCAGGTCGTCCGGTGAGTTGATCACCGTGCGCAGGACGTCCGTGATCTCAGCCGCGAGCTGGGCCTTCACCTCTGCGTCGAGGGATGTCTTCTTCTCTACGATGACGATCGGCACTCTCTCCTCCATTCGCTCCCTTGGGGGGGTTGAAGTCACCCGGCGCGGCGGGCCGCGTCGGCGATGAGGTCCGTGACGACGCTGGGCTGGGAGATCATGGGGACGTGTGACGAATCGACCTCGCGGGTCGTCGCTCCTGCACGCTTGGCCATGAACCGTTCCGTGGCCGGAGGGATGGCATGGTCGTTGGCGGCGACGAGATACCAGGACGGGATCGTCCTCCAGGCCGGCACGGCGGAGGGTTCGGCGAGGATCGCGGTATCGAGCGGCCGCTGGGTGGCGGCCATCATGGCGGCCGTGGCGGCGGGCACATCGGCGCAGAACACCTCGTGGAAGGCGCTCGGCGAGATGTAGGTGTCGAGGCCGCCCGGGTAGGGTCGGAAGGTCAGGTTGGGCGGGGCGGCCTGGCTCCCGGGGTTCATGGCGAGGATCTGGGCGAGGGTTTCGCCGGCGTCGGGAGCGAAGGCGGCGATGAAGACGAGCGCCTTGACGTTGGGGTTGCCGGTGGCGGCATTCGTGATCACCGCCCCGCCGTAGGAGTGGCCGACGAGGACGATCGGGCCGGAGATGCTCGCCAGCACGCTCGCCAGGTAGGCGGCATCGCTCGGGACGCCGCGCAGTGGGTTGGCGAGGGCGATCACCGTGTAACCCTGGTCCTGCAGCCGCTCGGTGGCCGCGGCCCAGCCCGAGGCATCAGCCCAGGCGCCGTGGACGAGGACGATGGTCGGTTTCGCCGCGGTGCCTTCAACGTCGGGGCGGCCGTCGGCGCTGGCCCCGCCGAGAGGCATCGCGAGGACGAGTGCCATCACGACCGCCGCTCGGCGGACAAGATGCTGGGCGGTCATGGTGTGTCTCCTCGTCGGACGGCGGAACGGCCGACGGTCGCCGGCCGTCCGATTTTGTCCTGACCCGGAGGAGGCGCGCATCGCGCACCTGTGCCAATTGAATTGGGGGCGCGACGGGTCTTCGCACCCTGCTTACGGGAATGTGACTCCCGGGTCTGTTCCGGCCCCCCTGGTTTGGGCTTTCCGGGAGGCGGCGAGCAGGCCATCGGTCGGGAAACGCTCGGCGATCTGTTGGAGGTCGGCGCTCCGCGCTGAAGCCTCTGCTTCGTCGCCGGCCGCGAGGGCGATCTGCACCGCCGCGGGCAGCAGGCGGGCCCGGCGAAGCTCGTCGAGGCTCGAGTCGGCCAGTGCCGCCCGGATGGAGACGGCCGCCCCGGCGAGATCCCCCCGGGCGAGCTGGACGAGCGCCAGGCCCGGCTGGCTCGGAGCCCCACACGCTGCGGCGTGGCGCAAGGAGCGATCCGCCAGGTCGAACTGCCCGTCGACCAGGTGGATCATGGCGAGCTCGTAGTGCGCCGTGCCGGCGTGGAGGAGGTGGACGGCCTGTGTCGCGGCGTGGCCGGCGAGCGCTTCGTCCCGGGCGCGGTCGTGGTTGCCGCTGGCCCGAAGGATCTCGGCGCGGTGGATTTCACAGTCGCCGGGGATGCCCGTGATCCCGCAGGAATCGATGACCTCGATCCATTCGGCGGCCCGGTCGAAGTCCGAGACCGCCAGCAGCGTGTCGGTCGACCAGCAGAAGATCGTGGCCGTGGCGATGGGGCCCACCTGGCCGGAGGAGGCCGAGGCGAGCGCCTCGTCCAGCATGGGCTGGGCTTCCTTGCGACGCCCGAGCCGGATGAGCGCACAACCGTGGAGGGTCAGGCCGACCGCCTCGATGTCGGGTTGGCCGAACCGGGCGCCGACCCGTTGCGCCTGGGCGGCGGCGTCGGCCGCCGCGTCGGGGTCACCTCCGACGAGGGCGAGGAGCGCCCCGGTGAAAGCCAGCACACCGTGGCCGGGACCCTCGGGCTCCCTTGCCAAAAGGCGACGACCCTTGTGAAACCATCCCGCGGCGATGGCCGGACGGTTGCGGACGTAGTGGTTGCCGACGATGGAGAGCGCGGCGACCGCCGCTCGGGCGCGGTTGCCGGTCTCCAACCACAGGTTGTGGGCCCGCTGGCGGGCGACGATCGACATCTGCTGCTCACCGACCATGAACGCCGCATCGCCGAGGAGCTCGAGGTCTTCCGCGTCGAGCGGGGCGACACCATCGGCCGCGATGAGGAGTTCGCACACCCGTTGCCAGTCCCGCTCCGTGGCGGCGCGGCGGGCACGGGCCAGGGCGCCGCTCACATCGCACAGAGTGTCGGCGAGATCGACCCTCCACGCCGGCACCCGCGGTTGGAGGCCCGGGTCCTGGCGGAGGATGGCCGCTTCCAGGGCCATCACCGGTGGCGACGGGTC
>JAUZEX010000843.1 GCA_030838815.1 Actinomycetota bacterium | reverse complement strand
GCTTGCCCCGGCCGTGCCCGGGGATGTCGACCCAGCTGTCCCGGGGGAAGCCGAGCAGCGTGCCCTGGCCGGTGGCCGGGTTGACGCACAGGAGGTGGAGGGAGTCGGCCCGGGTGTGGAGCAGGTCTTCGTTGGGACGGGCGTCGGAACCGGCCACGAGGATGAAGACGAGCTTGTCGGGCACGGCCTGGTCGGTGGCGAACGGGATCGGCGGCGCCCACGCCTTCCCGGTGGGGATGGCCAGCGCGGCACTGGCCGGCGGCTCCGCCGAGGCGCCCCCGATGCCGGCGCCGTCCACGAACACGCCGCCGGCGTCGCCGGTGGCGGCGGCCGCCGGGCCCTCGTCCGGCGCCGAGGTGATCACCTGCGGGCCCGAGGTGGCGGTGCCGCCGCGGGGGACCCCGACCACCATGGCCGGCCCGCCGCGCTTCGCTCCCCCGCCGGAGGAGCAGCCGGTCAGGGCCAGGCCGGGCCCGGCCAATGCCACGACGCCGGCAGCCAGACCGGCCAGGATGCGGTGCGACGGAATGATGAGTGCCCCCTCCCAGCGTTCACCGCCTCGACGAGGTCATGAAGCTGGGCTCGAAGGTTAGCCAGGGCCGACCGTCCCGCCCCGGCATTCGACACGGCGGACGGTCCGGGCGGGATTCCGGGGATTTCGTGGAAGGAACGAGCGACTCGGTGCGTCCAACCCGACGTGAACGACGAACGGACCGGCCTGTGACCGCGGCCACGGCCAGCCCCGCTGTGCGGAGCGGCGACGTCGCGCCCGACGTGCTGCGGCGGGCCCGGGCCGGCGACCAGGTCGCCTTCACCGAGGTCGTCCGCCACTACGACCACCGGCTCCGGGCCCTCGCCTTCCGCCTCCTCGGCGACCGGGCGGCCATGGACGATGCCCTGCAGGACGCCTACGTGAAAGCGTTCCGGGCCCTGCCCGGCTTCCGGGAGGACGCCGCCCTCGGCACCTGGCTGTACCAGATCACCTACCGGGCCTGCATCGACCAGCAACGCCGCGAGAGCCGCCACCGGACCGGCGCCGCCGGGGTGAGCGGACCGGGCGGCAGCCCCTCCGCCGGGCCGTCCTCCGGCGCCCGGCCAGGCGCACCCGGCGGCCGGGAACCGGCCGCCACCGGCGCCTCGGGCGACCCGGCGGGCACCGCCGCCACCCGCACCGACCTCACCCGGGCGCTGGCCGCCCTGCCCGTCGACCAGCGGGCGGCGGTGCTGCTCGTCGATGCCGAGGGCCTCGACTATGACGCCGCCGCCGCCGTGCTGGGCGTGGCCCCCGGCACGATCGCCTCCCGCCTGTCCCGGGCCCGGGCCACCCTCCGGGCCGCGCTGGCCGAAGGAGAGACCCGATGAGCCCCCGCATCCCCCGCCCCAACGACGGCGAGCGCCCCGAAGACAGCGAGCGCCCCGAGGACGGCCTGCTCCCCGACCGCGGCCAGTCCGCCGGCGGCCCGGAACGCGACGACCGCCCCGGCGCCGCCCGCGCCGAGCACGCCGGCGGTCCCGAGCACGACGACCGCCTCGGCGCCGCCCACTCCGGCCTGCCCGTCCCCGACCACGGCCCGGCGTTCTGGGCCGACCTCTCCGCCCGTCTCGCGGACGCCGGCGCCACCGACGTCCCGACCGGCGGTCCCAGCGCCGCCGAGCCGACCCCGACCACCACCCAACCGACCGTCGTTCCTGTCCCCACCCGTGCCCGAGGAGAGACCACCGTGCCCTACCCGACCGAGTCCGCCACCGATGCCGGACACGAACCGACGACCGATCCTTTCCGTGCGACCGCGCCCGTCAGCCTGAGCGATCGGCGGGCCCGACGGGCCGCTCGCCGGGGACGCACGAGCCGGTCCCTCGGCGCCGCGGCGGCCGCCGTCGCCCTCGTGGTGGCCGCCGCCGGCATTGTCACCGTGATCCGCCGGGGCGACCACGGCAGCCAGGTCCGCACCGCCGACCGCCCGAGCGGCGGCACCGCCCGGCCCGACGGCTCCGACCATCCCCCCGCCGCCGGCCGCGGCCCGGCTGTTCCCGCCGCTCCGGCCGAGTTCTCGGCGGACTACGACGGCATCGACGCCCCGCTGACCCAGCCGTGTCCGGTCGACACCTGCCTCACCTGGCATTTGACCCTCGCCCCGGACGGCAGCTTCCGCTGGACGAGAGCCGGCGGCTCCAACGACATGGCCTATGACGCCGCCACCGGAGCCGGCCGGCAGGTCGAGGTCGTCAGCCGCGGCGCCGGCGCCTCCAAGGCCCATCCCAACGCCTTCGTCACCGCCGGCGTGCCGGCCGGCGGTCCCGACATGCGGATCACCAAGCCGGACCCCCTGGGCCCGATGGCCGACTTCGTGGTGGCCCTCGCCCGGGCCGGCGACAGCCGCGTGACAAGCAGCACCGTCGCGGGACGGGCCACCTGGCACTACGACGGTCCGACCGTCCAGGACCGCCTTGGTGGCGACGGCGCCCCAAACCACGCGGTGGCCGACGTGGACCAGGCCAGCGGCGTCCTGCTCGAGCTGACCCGCAGCGTCGACGCCAAGGTCATCACGCACTTCATTGCCTCACACGTCGCGACCGCGGCGCGGACCGATCGTTCGCAGTACCACCTCGACCCGCCGCCGGGGGCCAAGACGAGCACGTTCTCGATCGGGTTCGTCCCGAAGACCCTCGACGAGGCGGCGGCTTCGGGGCTCCCCTATGACCTGCTGGTCCCGGGGCTGGTGCCGAGCGGGTTCGAGCTCGGTTCGGTGTCGGTCGACACGGACGTCGCCTCGTCGACCGGCCCCGAGGGCATGAACCCGCCGGCCAAGTCGGTCGTGGCCATGACGTGGCGCAACGGCGCCCAGGCGTTCACGGTCACGCTGCGACCCAAGGGCGCCGACCAGTGGGACGACCCGTTGGGCGCCGAGGGGCTGATGCTCGACGCCCAACCCGTCCGCCTCCCTCTGGCGGGGCGGCCGGAGCTGGAGGGCACCGTGGCGGTCGACGCCCCGATCCGGCCCCACCTGTGGGGCATCACCGGCGACGTCGTCGTCACCGTCTCGGGCGACCTCCCCCGGGCCGAACTGGAGGCGGTCGCCGGCAGCCTCCGGGCCCACCGGGCCGGCTGAGGACCCCTGAACGGCCGGGTGGCCGGCTCTCCGGAGCCGACCATCCGGCCGCCGAACCTTTCGCGGCAATTGGCAGGAGTTGTCCCCTTCGTGGCGAATGATCTTTCGGGGCAGTTTCTCGAAAAACGATCGGCGCGCGCTGGGGGGCGAAGATGACGGAACTGGCAGGGCAGGGCAGCTACCGGCAACTGGCCGAGGAGATCGGCACAGTGCTCCAGGCGGCGGCCGAGACAGCGGAGAAGATGCAGGACGACGCCCGGGCGCAGGCCGCCC
>JAUZEX010000833.1 GCA_030838815.1 Actinomycetota bacterium | reverse complement strand
CCGACGGCCTCGAAGGAACCTTCCAGGCCGCCCTTCGGCTCATCCCCGGAGGTGCCGACGGGGCCCCGCAAACGCCGCCCGTGACACGGGCAGGACACGGGAGACACGCGGAAGACACAAAATCGTGGCATCTGGCGGCCACTCGCGGTCACTCCCGGACAAGGCAAAAAGTGGCCTCGACCAGGGAGAACATTCAGAGGCGGCGAGCGGAATTGAACCGCTGTACAGGGTTTTGCAGACCCTTGCCTGAACCACTCGGCCACGCCGCCGGGACGAACGGGAAACCTTACCCGAGCCTTGCCGGGCCCCGGCCTATCCTCCCGGGGCGGCTGGGAGGCTGGTCTCGCGGGCGATGGCGTCCTCCAGTTGGCCCGGGCCTACCTTGCCGGTGAACTTGCCCACGATGATGCCGTTCTGGTCGACGACGAACGTCTCGGGCGGGCCCCGCACCCCGAAATCGACGGTGGCCACCTTGTTCTCCTTGAACAGCGGCCAGTCGCCTCCCAGCTCCTGCTGAAAGGCCCGGGCCGCCCCTGGTGAGTCGTCGTAGAGGACGCCGAGGAGGGCCACCCCCTTGTCGCGGTAGCGCTCCCAGAAAGCCCGGAGGCTGCCGTGCTCCTGACGGCACGGCCCGCACCACGATGCCCAGAAGTTCACGACGTACGGCCTGCCGGCCAGATCGGCGTTCGTGACCGTGGTGCCGTCGAGGCCGGTGAAGGTGAAGGCGGGAGCCGGCTTGCCCATGAGCGGCGTCGGGACGTAGGTGGCGTCCTTCCCCAGGCGGCTGCCCAGCACGGCCAGCGCCAGCACGAGCAGACCCGCCAGCCCGAGCATGACCCACCGGATGGTGTGGGCCCCTCGCCGGGTCCCCACGGGCCTCCCCGACGCGGCCGCCGCTCCCCCGGTGCTCATGGTCAAAAGTGTACGGGCGCACTCCCCGCTCGCCGGGGTCGGGAGGCCGGGGTCGGGAGGCCGGGGTCGGGAGGCCGGCGTCAGCCGTCCTGGCTTCCGGCTTCTTCCAGGAACGAGAGGTGAGGAGGGCCCCCTAAGGCGGTGCGCGCCTTGAGGTTGTATGGGTCGTCGAGCGACCATCGGCACCGGTCGGACCCCCCGGCCATGGACTCCATCTCCTCCAGGAGGTCGGCAAACACGGCCTGCTGGCGGTTGGAGTCGTCGGCCGGCCACTCCCCCGACCAGTAGATCCAGACGTCCGGGAACTCTCCGCCGCCGCCGAGGACCAGGTCCTCCTCCGGCCCGGTCACCCGGCAGCTGTACTCCTCGCCCCGGCGCTCGACGTAGACGACGTCGGCCGGGCCCGGGCGGGCGTCGATGATGGCGGTCTTCAGCCGCTCCCGGTCCACGAAGCCTCCTCACCCGGGGGGTACGGGAGGTCCCCCGACATAGTTTCACCAGGCCGGTCGGATGGGCACCTAGTCCTGCATGAAGCCGACACCCTCCGACCCCGACCAGTCAACCCCTCCTCCCAACCTCGTCGCCGAGCGGGCCGACGAGCTCACCGCCGAGGAGCGGGCGGCCGGGGTCGACGACCCGGGGGCCCTGGCCGAGGCCGTCCTGACCGAGTCCGAGGAACGGACCCTCGACCGGACCGGGACCGCCGGGGAGCGCCGGAAGTCGCAGGACACGGTCGACCCCCGGGGGTGAAGGCCGGTACGCTCCCCCCGTGATCGATCGCATCCGTGGCGCGGTGCATGGCACCGCTGTCGTGGCCGCCGCCACCATGGCCCTGGCCCTCGTGCCGATCGCCCTCGGGGCCACCCGGGCCAGCGGCGACCCGCTCGGCGAGGAGAACGAGAAGGGCGCGCACTGCTTCATCGACAAGGACGACACCTTGTCGCCCGGCCTGTCGCTCCAGGGAAGCTCGGGTGCCGTCGCCACGCCGGCGCCCGGCACCATCGAGTGTCACGGCAAGATCAACGGCGCTGCTCCGACGGGCGACGGCCAGGTCACCGAGGAAGCCCGCTACGGCACCAAGGACCCCGACACCTGCCAGAACGGTGGTGAGGGCGACGGGAAGCTCGACATCAGCATCCCCACCAGCGCCGGCGTGCAGAAGTTCGTCGCCCTCTTCTCCTTCACCTTCGGCGAGCCGTCGACCCATGGCGGGGTCGTCGCCGGCCGGTTCCAGGGCGACGGCTTCCACGGCACCTTCGACGTCACCCCCAAGCAGGGCGACTGCGTGACCAAGCCGGTCACGCTCGTCCACACCGTCGACGACCTGCGCTTCGAGGACTCCTTCTTCGCCCACTCCTGACCGCGCGCGTCAAGGTTCACAGCGACGAAACAGATCGGCAACGATCGACTCTTACCGTTACCTGTCGTGGACGTGATGTTGGTGCGGTGGCCGACCGAGGCGGAGCAGCGCGCACGCCTCGCCGAGCGGCACATCCCGAGGCTCCTGCTGGTCGACGACGGCATGCCCCCGCCGGAGTCCCTCGACTGCCTGGAAGACTGGATCCGCCTTCCGGCCCCGGAATCCGACGTCCGGGCCCGGATCGACGCCCTCCTGACCAGGAGCCGGGCGCATCTGCGGACCGTCCCCGAGATCGACGCCCACGGCGTCCTGCGGTTCGGGTCGAGCTGGGTTTCGCTCCCGCCGGTCGAAGCCCGCCTGGCCGACGCTCTGGTCGTGCGGTTCGGAGCCGTGGTGGGCCGCGACACCCTGCGGCGCTCGGTCTGGCCCGGCACGGCCCCGGGCCGCAACGTCCTCGACGTGCACGTCCTGCGGCTCCGCCGGAGGCTGGGGCCGCTCGGCCTGGCCATCCGCACGGTCCGCTCCCGGGGCTACATGCTCGAGCGGGCGGAGCCGCCGGACGGGGTGGTGCCGCTGCTCACCGAGGCGCCCGCCGAAGACCTCCGCCTGGAGGACGAGGCCGAGCTTCAGGTCGGCGTCCCCGCCTCCTGACCGGCACCGCCGGAACACCTGGTAGGGCACCGCTCCACGGGGTAACGGCGATCTGAGCGCGACATCAGCTGCCCGACGGAGAGACGCCATCGGCGGGTGACGATGCCCGCCACCGCATTTCGTGAATGAGCAGACACTGCATCCTGCAATTACCGACCCATGGGTCGGCTCGGCACGCGGTGCATGCCCCGGATCAGCCGTTCGATAAAACCGCAGGTCAGAGGCTTTTTTAGGTGTGCCTTAGCCCGGGCAATTCCGCAGCTATGTGCGCGTTGTACCTAGAAGTTTTCCGACTACTCACTTCCGTTTTTCAGGAACCGGTCATAAGGTGACGCCGGCCTGTTCGACCGCCGAGGTGGCGCGTGGGCGCCGCAAAGCGCCCAGGGGGGTGGTGCCGGGATGGCAAAAGCCAAGACACTGGAAGAGGGCGTCGTCCACATCTTGTGGATGCAAGGCGGCCTGAGCTGCGACGGAGACTCCGTTGCACTCACCGCCGCGACGCAACCGAGCATCGAGGAGATCGCCCTAGGGGCGCTCCCCGGGTTGCCCAAGATCGCCGTGCACTGGCCGCTCATCGACTTTGAGTGCGGCCCGGAGCAGGGTGCTGACAACTTCATCGAGTGGTTCCACATGGCCGACCGCGGGGAGCTCGATCCGTTCGTGCTCGTCGTCGAAGGGTCGGTCGCCAACGAGCAGATCCTGCGGGAGGGCTACTTCACCGGCTTCGGGAACAACCCCGAGACCGGCCAGCCCATCACCCACATGGAATGGCTCGACCGTCTGGCGCCGAAGGCGACGATCATCCTGTGCGTCGGCACCTGCGCCACGTACGGCGGCATCCACGCCATGTCGGGCAACCCGACCGGCGCCATGGGCGTTGCCGACTACCTCGGCTGGGACTGGAAGTCCAAGGCCGGCATCCCGATCGTGAACGTCCCGGGCTGCCCGGTCCACCCCGACAACCTGTCCGAGACGATCCTTTATCTGCTCTACCAGGCCGCCGGCGCGGCGCCGATGATCCCGCTCGACGAGGCGCTCCGCCCGCAGTGGCTCTTCGGTGCCACCGTGCACGAGGGCTGCGACCGGGCCGGCTACTACGAGCAGGGCGAGTTTGCCACCGAATACGGCTCCCCGAAGTGCCTCGTGAAGCTCGGCTGCTGGGGTCCCGTGGTCAAGTGCAACGTCCCGAAGCGCGGCTGGAT
>JAUZEX010000828.1 GCA_030838815.1 Actinomycetota bacterium | reverse complement strand
CCGGGACCGGCTGGGCCGCCGGTCGGGCGGCCGCTCGGGTTCGGTCACCCCCTCCTCAGACATCCCCTCGTCAGGCATCCCCTCGTCTGGCATCCCCGCCTCAGGCCCGGAAGGCGGCCGGGATGCGGGCCGCCTCCGGCCCGTCCAGCGGCGGAAGGGAGTAGAGGCTGATCCGGTCGGCGATGCCGTCGTAGCGCTTGCGGGCGATGGCGGCGACGTCCTCCCAGGTGTCGCCCCTCACCGCGAACTCGTCCACCACCTCGTCGGGCACCGCGGCCACCAGGCCCTCCCGGTCGCCGGCGGCCATCAGCTGGTGCAGCCGGGCGTTGAGGTCGCCGTAGCCGCTCAGCTCCAGCGGCGCCCGGTAGGTGCGGGTCGAGCCGTAGAAGGAGATCTGGGCCCGCACCGCCTCCTCCATCCGCCGGCGGCTCTCACCCTCGCCGGTGATGACCATGACCTGGGCGCTGACCTCGACGGCGCCCGGCGGGCGACCGGACCGGGCCAGGCCCTCGGCCAGCGCCGGGCGGGCGACCTCGGTCAGGTAGCGGACGGTGTGGAGGGGGTGCACATGGACCCCGTCCGCCACCTCGCCTGCCATGCGGAACGAGTACGGGTTCACCGCCGCCAGGTAGACGGGCGGCGGCGGGGCGTCGATCGGCCCCGGGTTGAAGAACTCGGTCAGCAGGTCGAACCGGTAGAACTCGCCCTGGAAGTCGAGCGGAGCCTCGCCGGCGAAGGCGGCCCAGATCGCCCGCAGCGCCCGGACCTGCTCCACGAGCTTGGCGGCCGGCTTCTCGAACGGGACGGAGAAGCGGCGTTCGTTGTGGGCCTTCACCTGCGGGCCGAGCCCGAGCCGGAACCGGCCCCCGCTGGCCCGCTGGAGCTCCCACGAGGCCAGGGCCGTCACCATCGGGCTGCGGACGAAGGCGAGGGCGATGGCCGTGCCCATCTCCAGCCGGCTGGTCGCCTCGAGGCCCACCGCCATGGTGAGGAAGGCGTCGTTGGTCGTCTCGGCCACCCAGACCGCGTCGAAGCCGGCCGCCTCCGCCGCTCGGGCGGTCGCGGCCACACGCTCCAGCGGACAGCCCACCAGCAGCAGATCGAGCTTCAACCGATGCTTCCTCTCTGGTCCCCCGTCCGGGAGTTTCTAGTGCATCAGGGAGCTTTGGACGGGTTCAGCGGGCACAGCGGGGCGGCGCGGCCCCACAATGGGGGGGTGAACGAGCTCGAACCCCCTCGGCCGTCGCGCTCAACGGCCTCCCAGGGCCTCGGGTTCAACCTGTTCGGCTTCCCCACCCGGGTCGACGCCTCCTTCCTCCTCATCGTGGGTCTCATCGGCTTCGACGGCTCGGGATCGCACCTCGCGATCTGGGTCGCGGTGGCGGTGATCAGCGTGCTCGGCCACGAGCTCGGCCATGCCCTGGCCGCCCGGCTGATGGGAGCCACGGCTTCCATCACCCTGGCCGGCCTCGGCGGACTCACCCGGTCGTCCCGGGCGGAGCCGCTGGGGCGGGGCGAGTCGGCCGTCCTGACGGCCGCCGGGCCGCTGGCGGGGATCCTCCTCGGGCTGCCGGTGCTGTACGCCGTCCGCACCCTCGGCTGGCCCTCGTGGACCGACGGCGGCTACGCCCTGCGGTCGGCGGCCTTCACCACCCTCGGATGGTCGGCGCTCAACCTCCTGCCGATGCTCCCCCTCGACGGAGGCCACCTGCTCGAGCTGGCCCTCCCCGGCACCCCCGCCGCCCGCCGCCGGCTGGCGGCGCAACTCTCGATCGGGATCGCCGCGGCCGCCGGCTATCTGGCCGTCAAGGCCGGGATGCAGTACGGGATGTTCCTGGCCCTGATGTTCGGGGCCCAGAACCTGGCCATCCTCAGGTCGACGCCGGCCCTACCGGCGCAGCCGACCCCGCCGGGCCCTGCGCCAGCCCAGCCGGGGCCCGCGACCCAGCCCGGACCCGCGCCCGGGCCGCCGCCGCGGCGATCCCTGGGGGCCATCCTCCTGGAGCCGGTTCCGCCTCGTCGCAAGCCCGAGGGCGGCCCCCCGGTCGCGTCGCCGCCCGCCGGGCGGACGTCCCTGCCCGCCTCGCCGCCCGTCATGCCCGCCTCGCCGCCCGTCATGCCGGTGTCGCCGCCCGTCATGCCGGCGTCGCCGCCCATCGTGCCCGAGTCCGGCCCTCCTACCGGGACGGCCTGAGCCCCGCCCGGGCTGCGCTCCGGAGCGCCTACTCGTTGGGCACGATGCCGGGAGGGCTGCCGGGCGGGTCGCAGCCGCCGAAGTCCTCAACTGTGGTGCAGTCCAGCGCCAGGGTCTCGTGCTTCTCCCCGGCGGCCGAGGGGTAACTCAGCTCACCCTCGTAGCGGGCGTGCTCCACGGGCGGGTGGGGGACGACGATCGACAGGACGCAATTGTCGGGCGGGCGGTGGTCGTCGGTGTGGTCGGCTTCGCCGTTCGGCATGGGGGCCGGAACGGCGGGAGCCGGCTCGGCCACCGGCGAGGGAGGCAGCGACGAGTTGTGGGCGTGGGGCCGGTCGTCGGCGGGGGGCGGCGCCCCCGGCTCGCAGTACACCGTCATCTCATGCGGCTCGGGGCCGGTCACCGGATCGGTCCGGACGAGCGCCCCCCGCACCACCACCCTGTCGCCGTGGTACCAGGGGCAGCCGGCGAGCCAGACCCGGATGCGGTATTCGAAGAAGTCGGAGAAGTAGCGGTATCCGCCCTCCGACACCGGGCACTTATCGCTGATGGCGACGATCTCGGGACCGTCGTCGGCCCCTGCCGGAGGGGCGGGGACCACGACTGCGGCCGAGGCGGCGAGGGCCGCAACGGCGACGGCGACGGTGACGCGCTTCACGGGGTCAAGTGAAGCATCCGGGCCCGGGCCGGTCGAGCTAGACCATGCGGTCGCGGCCGGCCCAGTAGGGGGCGCGGATCGCCTTCTTGTCGATCTTCCCGTATGTCGTCTTCGGCAGGTCGGCGGCGAAGTCGACCGACTTCGGCTTCTTGTAGCCGGCGAGGTGCTCGGCGGCGAAGGCGATGACGTCGGCCTCCGTGAGACCGCCTGCGCCACCGGCCGCACCGTCGGCCACCACCACGGCCTTCACCGCTTCGCCCCACTTGTCGTCGGGCACGCCGATCACCGCCGCCTGGCTGATGGCCGGGTGGCGGAGGAGCACCTCCTCGATCTCCCGGGGATACACGTTCAGCCCGCCGGAGATCACCATGTCCTTGGTGCGGTCGAGGATGAAGACGTAGCCCGCCTCGTCCATCCGGCCGATGTCGCCGGTGTGGAGCCAGCCGTTGCGCACCGTCTCGGCCGTGGCCTCGGGCCGCTTCCAGTAGCCGTTCATGAGGGCGGGGCCCTTGATGCAGATCTCGCCCGTCTCGCCCTGCGGTACGCGGCGCTGCTCCTCGTCAAGGATGGCCACCTCCATGCCGGAGCGGGCGTGGCCGCAGGAGGCAAGCCGTTCGCTGCCCGGCCCCTCGAGGACGTGGTCCTGGGCCCGCATGTAGGTGCCCGTCATCGGCGATTCGGTCTGGGCGAAGAGCTGCACGAAGATCGGCCCGATGCGGCGGATGGCCTCCTTCAGGTCCTCCACGTACATCGGGGCGCCGCCGTAGACGATCGTCTTGAGCGTCGAGAGGTCGGCTGCTTCCAGTGCGGGGCTGTCGAGGATCATCTTGACCTGGGTCGGCACCATCCAGGTGTGGGTGACCTTCTCCTCGGCGATGGTGGCGAGGATGTTGGCCGGATCGAAGCCGTGGGCCAGCA
>JAUZEX010000824.1 GCA_030838815.1 Actinomycetota bacterium | reverse complement strand
TCGGGACCGGTGCGGCGACAGGGTTGGCCGGCGGTGCCGTCCGGGTCTGCATGAACTCCTCGGCTACGAACAGGATGTCGCCGTTGCGGACGACGCCGACGCCGATGGAGTCGAAGGCCGGGTCGATCAGGTTCTCGTAGTGGTGGGGCGAGTTGACGAAGGCGATGTGAAGGCCGTCGACGCTCCCGCCCATCCCGACGTTCTCTCCGAGCTTCTGCCAATCGGCCGTGATTCCGTCGGCGAGCTGCGAGTGCCAGATCGTCTTCTTGTCCGCCATGGTCTGGGCCCAGGCCCGGGCCTTGGCGGTCAGGCCGGCGTCGACCCGGAGGGCGGCGACGCCCTGAGCGGTCCGGAGGGCGTTGATCTGGGTGACGAAGCTCGTCTCGTCGCTGTCCCGGTCGGCCCAGGCCGCGGTCGTGGGGAGGAGGCCGATGGCAACGAGCGCCGCGACGGCGCCCAGCAGTAGCTTTTTCATCTCGTCCGTGGGTGCTCCGGCGGCTCGCGCCGCGCCGATGTCGAGCGGCGCCACGGAGGACGAGAAGACGCCCCATTCGGTGGCTCGGCGGCCGTCCCCACCCGGAGGTGGGCTTAGGCCCGTAGCTTTGCGTCGCCGGGTTTCCCCGGGTTTGCCGTTTCGTGGGATGCCGCAACCCGGGTATCGGAGGGCGAGCACCCCGGGCTGAGGCTGGAGGCGAAGGTTGGGCTGGGTTTGAGAATTGGCGCGGGGGGGCGATCGGGACGAAGGCGGACGTTCCGCGTCGCCGGGGGCGCCGGGGTTTGGTCCTGGTCAGTCCCCCGGGGGGGGTGCGGCGACCACGCGGTTCTTGCCGCCGTGTTTTGCCTGGCGGAGGGCGCGGCTGGCGCGCCGGATGAGCTCGGCGGGTTCGCCGGCGCCGGTGGCACAGCCGACGCTGACCGTCACGGGGGTGTCGTGGTCCCCCCCGGCGTCGGCGCCGATGGCGACGGCCGCCCGGACGCGTTCGGCGCTCGCCAGCGCACCGGGCAGGTCGGCGGCGGACAGGACGGCCAGGAATTCTTCCCCTCCCCACCGCCCGACGAGGTCCTCGGTCCGGAGCGTGAGGCGCAGACGCTCCCCCACCGCCCGCAACACCTCGTCGCCGACCTCGTAGCCGAACCGGTCGTTGACGCGCTTGAAGTCGTCGATGTCGATGAACAGCACGGCCAGCGGCTGGTGGTGGCGGCGGGCGGCGCTGAGCGCCGCCGCCAGGTGCTCCTCCACGTGGCGGCGGTTGGGCAGGCCCGTGAGGGGATCGGTCCGGGACAGCACCCCGAGCTGGTGGGTCTCCCGGGTGAGCCTCGATGTGTGCTGGAGGCAACGGATCACCGCGTCGGCGGCGACCACCGCGGCGACGAAGACCACGACCGGGAGTGCCCGACGCCGTAAGTGCTCGTTCGCCATTGCGGAGCCCGCCATTTCGCCGACGACCATTCCCGGACAAAGGCGCCATCGGGTCGCCGACCGGTCACCGCTGTCCCACACCCCAATCGGCGGCGGGATGCCCCGGTTGAGCCTTTCCAACCCCCGGAGATGCGGGTCGCCCGGCCTGTTCAGGCGAGGGCGGCCTCCCGGTCCCAGAAGCGGAGCTCGGCGCAGCGGGCGATGAACTGCTCGGTGCTGGCGCCGTCGACGAGGCGGATGAACCCGTCGTCGGTAAGGGAGCCGAGGCCGGTGGACTCGAACAGGGCGGCGGCGTCGGGGCCGTGGCCGATGAACTTGCAGTGGGCGAAGGCGTCGGTCACGAAGTCGCGGGCGGCGGGCTGGCGGGCGAGGGTGGCCGCACCCTCGGCCGAGGGGAGGAGGACGACAGCGTCGTAGAGGACGGACGGCGCACCGTCGATCTTCTGGTCCGCCTCGACCCGGTTGCCGGCATTGTCGGTGATCCCCCCCACCGTCGGTGCCACCAGCTCGACGTTGACCTGCTCCTTGCCGGCGGCTTGACGGACCTCGCCGAGGAGGTCGGCATCGGTGCCGTCCGTGATCAGGACACCGATCTTGCGGCCGGCAAAGCTGCCCGGGCCGTTGCCCAGGATGCTGAGCGCGGCCGACGGCGCCAGATCCCGGACCGTCGGGCGGGCCGCCGGCAGCGGCTCGGGGAGCTCGGCGAGCCCGAGCCCGTCCGCCACCGTCTGCGCCAGGTCGTCGTCGACGTTGCGCAGCGCGGCCACGATGCGGACACGGATGTCGGGCCGCTCCACCTTGCTCAGCTCGAACACGAAGGCGTTGGCCAGGTGGCGCTGCTCGACCTCGGTCTGGCTCACGTAGAACTGGCGGGCCTGGCTGTAGTGATCGGCGAAGCTCTCGGGCCGCAGGCGGCGCTTCGGGCCCTCCTCGGTGGTGGCGAAGGTCTGGAAGCCGCGGACCGGGTCCTCCCGCGGCCCGCCCTCCTCCGGCCCCCAGGAGTTGGGCTCGTAGTTGGCCCGCGTCGCCGGGTTGGCCATGGCCATGTGGCCGTCCTGCTGGAAGGTGGCGTACGGGCACTTCGGCGCGTTGACGGGCAGGAAGGTGAAGTTGGGGCTGCCCAGCCGCTTGAGCTGGGTGTCGAGGTAGGAGAAGTTGCGGCCCTGGAGGAGCGGGTCGTTGGTGAAATCGATCCCGGGCACGATGTTCTGGGTGCAGAACGCCACCTGCTCGGTCTCGGCGAAGAAATTGTCCACCATCCGGTCGAGGACCAGCCGCCCGACCCGGCGGATCGGGACCTCCTCCTCGGGGATGATCTTGGTCGGGTCGAGGATGTCGAAGGCGAACCGGTCGGCGAAGTCGTCGTCGAAGAGCTGCAGGCCGAGCTCCCACTCCGGGAAGTCGCCCTGGGTGATGGCGTCCCACAGGTCCCGACGGTGGAAGTCGGGATCGGCGCCGTTGATCTTGAGCGCCTCGTTCCAGACCACCGACTGCATGCCCTGCTTCGGCTTCCAGTGGAACTTCACGAAGGTGGACCGGCCCTCCTCGTTGACGAGCCGGAAGGTGTGGACACCGAAACCCTCCATGAACCGGAACGACCGGGGGATGGCCCGGTCCGACATGATCCACATGAGCATGTGGGTCGATTCGGGCATGAGGGAGGCGAAGTCCCAGAAGTTGTCATGGGCCGTCTGGGCCTGGGGGAAGCCCCGGTCGGGTTCGGGCTTGGCGGCGTGGATCAGGTCCGGGAACTTGATGGCGTCCTGGATGAAGAAGACCGGGATGTTGTTCCCGACCAGGTCCCAGTTCCCCTCCTGGGTGTAGAGCTTGACCGCGAACCCGCGCACGTCCCGGGCCAGGTCGCCCGATCCCTTGTTCCCGGCCACGGTGGAGAACCGGACGAAGGCCGGGGTGCGGTCCCCGCCCCGCTGGAAGAGGTCGGCCCGGGTCAGGTCGGTGAGCGGCTCGTAGTTCTCGAAGAAGCCGTGGGCGCCGTAGCCCCGGGCGTGCACGACCCGCTCGGGGATCCGCTCATGGTCGAAGTGGAAGATCTTCTCCCGGAAGTGGAAGTCCTCCAACGCGCCTGGCCCGCGCTCGCCGACGCGGAGCGTGTTCTGGTCGTCGCCCACCACGACACCCTGCTGGGTGGTGAGACTCGGCCGGCCGTCGCCGGCCACCTGGTGCGTCTCCCCGCCGGCGCCCCGTTCGACCTGCGCCTCGCCGTACCGCACCGCCTCGCGACCCTCGTTGTCGTCCACCGGAGGCTCCTTTCCTGTCCTGCCGCATGTGTCTGCTGTCCGGCCTA
>JAUZEX010000812.1 GCA_030838815.1 Actinomycetota bacterium | reverse complement strand
TCAGCGGGCCGCCGGCATGCGGCTCCGCAGGGTGGCGACACCGGCGCCGGAGAGGGCGTCGACCGCCGCCGTCCGGCCGGTCATGGCCAGCAGGAGCGGCAGGGCGGGGCCGGTGACCTCGGCGCCGTCGCCGTGCGACCAGTCGGCGTCCGTGGCCACGAGCCGGAGCCCGTCGATCCGCTTTTTCGTGCCGACGGGAAAGCCCGTCGTCTTGTACATGTCGAGGGAGGCGGTGACAGCCTCCGGGCTCATCTCCCGGGCCTGCCCGAGGGGGTAGAGGATGTCGCCGGAGTGGACGACGATCTCGCCCAGCATCGTCATGACCGGCGCCGGCGGCCCGTTGGTGGTGGACGTCCGGGCCCGCAGCCGCTCGATGATCTCCGGTGCGGCGAGGGCGCCGAGTCGCCGGGCGTCCCTGTCGATCATGGTGTTGAACCGGAAGCCGGAGCCGGCCATCCCCTTCATGAAGGCCAGCTGGGTCTGCTCCGCTCCGGCCAGGATGTGCGCCGCGGCCACATGCACCGACCACCCGGCGCACAACGACGGCTCCGCCCACTGACCCGGCTTCAGGTCCGACAGCGCGTCGGCCATCGCCTCCCGCTCCCGGTGGATGAGCTCCCACGTCCTGGCCTTGTCCATCCGCCGCTCCCGTCGCCCCGAGGCTGCCCGTCCGGCACCCTCTTCGACCTTACGACGAATGGCGGGTGGCAGATCGACCGCCCGTCAGAATATTCAGTCGTCGAGGAGCACCACGTCGAGGTCGTCCAGCACGTCGGGGTCGAGGAGCAGGTCGACGGCGACGATCCGGCCGTCGGCGAACGTGAGGTCGAACACGGCTCTGGGCCGGCCGCCGGGGGCCCAGGCCAACCCCACGGCGCCGTCGACCAGGGCCGGTTGCGCCCCTTTTGCCCGGCCGGCGAACGTCGCGGCCACGACGGCCGCGCCGCGCAGCTCGGCCGCGATGCCCCCCGTCCGCACGGCCGCCTCGTCGGCCCGGAGCACGACGTCGGGGTCGAGGAGGGCGAGCAGCGCCTCGAAGTCGCCGCTCCGGGAGGCGGCCAGGAAGGCGTCGACCACGGCCCGCTGGCGGGCCCGGTCGGCGGGCGGGTCACCCGCGATCCAGGTGTCCGGGGCCGCCCCCTGAACGCGGCGGCGGGCCCGGCTGGCCAGCTGACGGGCGGCGGCGGGGGAGCGGCCCACGATGCCGGCGATCTCGTCGAACGGCACAGCGAACAGGTCGTGGAGCACGAAGGCCAGCCGCTCGGCCGGCGCCAGGGTCTCCAGCACCACCAGCAGCGCGGGCCCGACCGAGTCGGCCAGCAGCGCTTCCTGCTCGGGGTCGACGCCGCGGGGCTGACTCGGCGTCGCTTCGTGGACGGGCGGGTCGAAGGGTTCCTCCCGGCGGGCGGTGCGGGAGCGCAGCATGTCGAGGCAGACCCGCGACACGACCGTGGTCAGCCACCCGCCGAGGTTCTCGACGTCGGCGGCGCCGGCCCGGCTGAGGCGGATCCACGCCTCCTGGACGGCGTCGTCCGCTTCGGCCGGCGACCCGAGCATCCGGTACGCCACCGCCCGCAGGTGGGGCCGCTGGGCCTCGAACCGGTCGGCCAGCCAGTCATCGTCTTCCATCCGGTCACACATCCTCGTCTCGCTCCGTCATGGTACTGACGAACGAAATTCCCCTGTTGTGACAAGGAGACCAACGCCATGAATCCGCACGTCAGTGTCATCACGCTCGGAGTCCGGGACCTGCCGCGGGCCAAGCAGTTCTACGGCGAGGGCCTCGGCTGGCCGGTCGAGCAGGACTACCCCGTGTGGGTGTCGTTCAAGATGGGCGAAGGGTCCTCGACCGTGGGGCTCCACCCCTGGGAGGCGCTGGCCGGCGACGCTGGCGTACCGGCCGACGGGGACGGGTTCCGGGGCATCACGCTGTCGTACATCGTCCGCTCCGACGAGCGCGTCGCCGAGGTCCTGGCCGAAGCGGAGCGGGCCGGCGCCACCATCGTGAAGCCGGCCGAGCAGAGCCAGTGGGGCGGGGCCAGCGGCTTCTTCGCCGATCCCGATGGTTACCTGTGGAAGGTCGCCTCCGGAGCGGGCGACGCCCCCTTCGCCGAGTAGCGAGGGGCCGGAGCGGTCTGCCCACCGTAACGGTGGGCAAACCGCTCGGGGTCTTACGGCGTGCTCACTCGAAGGCGGGGCGGGCGACGGGCGGTGGTTCCCGGCCGGCGAGGAGCCAGCCGGCCAGGGCGGCGATCAGGGGAACGCCGACGGCGATGGTGACCAGGTGGGCGACGGGGACGTGGGTGAGGTCGCCCAGCTGGTTGCTGTAGGCGCCGAGCATGACGACGTAGGCCCCGGCGATCCCCAGCAGCGCACCGAGGGCGGCGAGGGCGCCGGAGGTGGCGGCGGTCACGCTGCGGCGGAACGTGCTGGAGGCGCCGGTGGCGGTCAGGGTGCGGAGGTCGGCGGCCGCCTCGCTGCGGATGAGGCCGACGGTCATGGCCAGGACGCCGAGGGCGAGGAGCATGCCGGCCGCGGTGGCGCCCGTCCGCAGCGACGACAGCGATGACTGCGCCTTCGCCGTCTCGACGGTGAGGCCGGCGGCGACGGCGACGTCGCGGGCCGCGGCCCGGTCCTGGCCGGTCAGGACCCGGCCGGCGTCGATGAGCCAGCCCGACCGTACGGCCTGCCAGCCGTTGGCCCGCACGGCGGCCGGGCTGACGAAGGCGTTGGGGAGGGAGGAGTACACGGAGGGCGGGATCGGGCCCTGGTCGGTGATCGGCGCCAGCTTGCTCTTCCCGCTGAAGAGCCGGATGTCGCCGCCCGTCGCCGACGTCTGGATCTCGTGGGCGTCGACCGTCGCCGGGTCGGCGCCGACCGCCGACAGCAGCGCCGGTGACGCCACGTAGAGGGAGAGCAGGCTGGCGTGCGCCTCGCCGGGCAGCTGGCGGAAGAGCCCGAAGGCCACGCGGACCTGCCCGGCGAAGGGATCGGGGCGGAGCGGCTGGCTCGGGTCGACGGCCATGTCGAGGGGGATGACCGAGGCGTGGTCGAGCGTGGCGGCGAGCTCGGCCACCCGTGCGTCGAGGGCGGCGACCTCGGCTGCGGAGCGCTCAGGGGTCAGCATCGGGCCGGCCCGGTGGTCAACCTGGATCTGGAGCAGCATCTGGGTGGCGGCCAGGTTGCCTTTCCCGGCCTGCGCCTCGGAGGTACTGGCGATGATGATCACCGACACCGGCACGCCCAGGGCCAGGATGATGGCGGCCAGCGCCGCACCGGACCGGGCCTGGTAGCGGCCGAGGTCGCGCAGGGCCAGACGGGCGGCGACGGGCAGGCGGGCGGAGGCGCGGGCTGCGGCCCGGATGGCCAGCGGCGCCACGAGCAGCACGCCGATGGGGGTGGCCAGCATGCCGGCGATGATCAGGAACGGGTTCTTCTGATGGGCGAGAGCGAAGCAGCCGACCCCGGCC
>JAUZEX010000793.1 GCA_030838815.1 Actinomycetota bacterium | reverse complement strand
CGGACGATGACGCCCAGCCAGTTGTCGTCGTACCTGGCGATGACGACGGAGTTCGTCAGCACCTCGATGCCGGGCGAGGCCTCGACCGCCGAGCGAAGCTCGGCCAGGAGGTCGAGCTCGCGCTTGCCGCCCCAGCGGAGGTGGCCTCCGAGCTCGTACTCCTCCTCGACCAGCATCACCGACGCCCCTGCCGTTGCCGCGGCCACCGCGGCAGCCATACCGGCCGGGCCGCCGCCGGCGACGAGGACGTCGACGTGGGCGTAGCGCTTGTCGTAGTAATCACGGTTCGGTTCGGCCGCCGCCCGCCCGCCGGCGGCGAAGCGCTTCAGGACCGCTTCGTAGGCCGGCCACAGGCGCTCGGGGGCGATGAACGTCTTGTAGTAGAAGCCGGGGCCGAGGAACCGGCCGACGAGCTGGTTGGCCGCCTTGACGTCGAACCGCAGCGACGGCCAGGCGTTCTGGGCCGACACCCGCATGCCGGCCTCGACCCGCCGGTGCGCCCCCCGCACGTTCGGCTCGTCGTCGACCTGCACGAGACACCCGGGGTCGTGGAACGACGCGGTGAGCACACCCCGGGGCCGGTGGTACTTGAGGCTGCGGGAGAAGACGCGCTCGCCGGAGGCGGCCAGCGCCGAGACGATGGTGTCGCCGGCGAAGCCGTCGTACTGCCGGCCGTTCCACGTGAAGGACAGCGGCGCCGACCGGTCGATCACCTCGCCCGGCCGGGGACCGAGGCGCAGGCCGGCGCCGGTCACGTATGCGCTCCGGCGACGGTGCAGGAACGGATCTCGTTGGTCACGGTGTGGCGCTCCACGGTGAGGAAGGCCCGGCAGCCGGAGGAGTGGTGCCAGGTCTCGGTGGTCCAGCCGGCGGGGTTCGAACGGCGGTAGAGGTACTGACGCCACTCGGCGGGGCTGGCTAGAGCCGGGTCGGGCCGGGCGCGCTCCTCGCCGAGGTAGCGGAACTCGGACGCGTTCCGGTCGCCGCAGTGGGGGCAGGGGACGAGGATCATCTCCGGTGCTCGTCGCCGATGTGCGGCCCGGAACGAGGGTCATTGCCGCGGCCCGACCGCCCCTGGGCGCAGGGCACCGATCTCAATGGCCCACCGCCGCCGCGCCCTTTTCGCCGACGAGCCGGCCGTCGTCGAAGCGGGCGAGGTCGAAGCCGGCCACCAGGTCCGGCACCCGTCCCGTCCCGATCAACGAAGCCACGGCCTCCCCGGCGGCGGGCCCGGCCTTGAAGCCGTAGGTGCCCCAGCCGACGTCGACCAGGAAGCCCTCGACAGGGGTGACGCCGATGATCGGGGAGTAGTCGGGGGTCATGTCGCACAGCCCGGCCCACTGTCGCAGGACCCGCATCGTGGACAGTGAGGGCATCAGCTGCAGGACGTGGCCGGCCAGCTCCTCCAGGAACTCCAGCGAGGAGCGCATCGAGTAGGAGGCGAACGGGTCGACGCTGGCGCCGAAGACCAACTCGCCCCGGTCGGTCTGGCTGACGTAGACGTGCAGCGTCCCCGACACCACCACCGGGTCGAGGAACATCTTCACCGGCTCGGTCACGGCCGCCTGCAACGGATGGGTGATGATCGGCAGCCCGACCCCGGCCATGGCCGATATGAGCGATGCCCAGCCGGCGGTGCAGTTCACCACCACCGGCGCCGAGATCGGACCCCGCGTTGTCTGCACGCCCTGCACCCGCCTGGCCGTCCCCCGGGAGGCGTCGACGTCGATGCCGGTGACCTCGGTGTTCTGATGGATGTGGACGCCGAAGGAGTCGGCCGCCCGGGCGTAGCCCCACACCACGGCGTCGTGGCGGATGATCCCGCCCGGCGGGTGGTACAGCGCTCCGAGGATCGGATAGCGGGTGCGGTCGCTGGTGTCCATCATCGGCACGAGCTGCCTGATCTCGTCGGGGCCGATGACCTCGGAGTCGATGCCCGCCACCTTGTTGACCTCGGCCCGCCACCGCATCGTCCGCAGCGACGAGTCGTTGTGGGCCAACGTCAGATGTCCCCGGCGGGAGAACATGACGTTGAAGTTCAACTCCGACGACAGGTTGCGGTAGAGCTGCAACGACCGGTCGTAGAAGGCGACGCCTTCCGGCGTCAGGTAGTTGGAACGGAGGATGGCCGTGTTGCGGCCCGAGCCGCCGCCGCCGACGTAGCCCCGGTCGACCACGGCCACGTTGGTGATGCCGTACCGGGAGGCCAGGTAGTAGGCGGTGGCCAGGCCGTGCACGCCGGCGCCGATGATCACGACGTCGTACGACCGGCGCAGCTCCGGCGAACCCCACACCTTCGGCCAGTCATGCCCGCGGGCGCCGTGGCGCACCAGCCCCCAGGCCGAGAACCGTTCCGGGAACCGGGCGTTCATCGCCGCGACAGGAAGTCCTTGCCGAGAAGGGCGACCACCCGCTCGGCGATGGCGTCGGGGGTCAACGCGGTGTCCATCCCCGCCAGCGGGATGCCGGTGATCATCGATGCCTCCAGCGTGAGCGCCCGCATGTCCTCGGGTTCGAGGTCGTGGACCTCGGCCTTGCCGCAGGCCCGGGCCAGCATCTGCAGCTCCATGGTCATGGCCGACACGAAGTTGAAGACGTGGTCGGCGGCGCTGTCCAGGTCGAGGCGGGCCTCGAGCTCCGGGTCCTGGGTGGCGATGCCGGCAGGGTCGTGGCCGGTGTGCCAGATCGTCCCGTCGCCCGGTTCGACCCCCAGCTGGTGGTACTCGCCGAGATAGGCGTCGGCCCCGGCGTACATCGCCAGCAGCGCGGCGGTGCCGATCGACACGGCGTCGGCCCCCAGCGCCAGGGCTTTGGCCGCATCGGCGCCGTTCTTGATCCCGCCCGAGATGATGAGCTGCACCTCGCCCAGCATCCGGAGGTCCTTCAGGGCCTGCACCGCTTCCACCAGGGCGCACAGCGTGGGGATGGCGGTGTGGTCGAGGAGGATGTCGGGGGAGGCGCCGGTGGCGCCCTCCAGCCCGTCGAGCACGATGACGTCGGCACCGGCCTTCACGGCCAGCTTCACGTCGTCGGCCACCCGGCTGGCGCCCATCTTCACGTAGATGGGCTTCTCCCAGTTCGTCGCCTCCCGCAGCTCCTCGATCTTGATCTGGAGGTCGTCGGGCCCGACGAAGTCCGGGTGGCGCACCGGGCTGCGCTGGTCGACGCCCTGGGGCAGCGTGCGCTGCTCGGCGATGACGGGCGACACCTTGTTGCCCAGCAACAGGCCGCCGGTCCCGGGCTTGGCGCCCTGACCGACGACGACCTCGATGGCGTCGGCCGCTTTCAGGTCGTCGGGGTCGAAGCCGTAGCGGCTGGGCAGCACCTGGTACACCAGCAGGTGCGAGGCGGCCCGCTCCTCGGGAAGCATTCCGCCGTCGCCCGTGGTCGTCGAGATGCCGAGGCGGGTGGCGGCCGTCCCCAGCGCCGTCTTGGCCGTCTTCGACAGCGCCCCGTACGACATGCCGGCGATGGTGATCGGCCGCTCCAGCACGATCGGCTTCGAGGCGTGCCGGGTGCCGAGCACGGTGCGGGTCTCGCACCGTTCCCGGTAGCCCTCCAGCGGCAGCCGGGACAAGGTGCAGGGCACGAAGGTGAGGTCGTCGAAGTTCGGCACCCGGCGGCGGGTGGCGCCGCCCTGGATGCGGTAGCGGCCGAGGGTGGCCTTGGCCCAGATGTCCTCGACGGCCTGCTGGCTCCAGATGTGGGACGGGCGGGGCCGCGCCGCCGCCGCGGCGCGGCCGTCGCCGTTTCCGTTCGTGCTCACAGGGCGACCTTCCACATCTCCGGTTCGTGGGTGGAGAAGTTCCACAGCTTCCGGCCCGACTCGATCTTGCGGAACCGCTTCGGCTCCAGGCCGGTGTCCCAGGGCGCCAACGCAACACAGAGCGCGGCGACATCGTCGTCGGTGAGGTCCTTCTCGACGGCGTCGGCCCCCAGGCTCTCGATCTCGCCCGCGATGTAGATGGTCCCTTCGTACATCGAGTCGCCGAGGCCGTCGGCGGCGTCGCCGCCGACGATGATCGTGCCCCGCTGCATCATGAAGCCGGTCATGTAGCCGACGCTGCCCCGTACGACGAGCAGGCCGCCCTTCATGGCGATGCCGGCCCGGGCGCCGGCGTCGCCGTCGACGTAGACCGTGCCGCCCCGGATCGACGCCGCCGTGCTCGACCCGGCGTGACCGTAGACCGCCACCCGGCCGCTCATCATGCACTCGGCCACGCTCCACCCGCAGTTGCCCCGCACGGTGACCGACAGACCGCAGTTCATCCCGGCGGCGTACCAGCCCACCGGGCCTTCGAAGCACAGTTGGGCCTCGGCCTTGAAGGCCACGCCGAGGTTGTGACGGGCGGCCGGGTTGCGGACGACGACCTCGGTCGCCCCGGCCTCCTCGATGAGCTCCCGCAGGGCGAGGTTGATCTCCCGGGTGGTGAGCTCCGAGCAGTCGACCACCGGCGAGAACCCGAGATCGGAACCGACGGTCAGTTGAGCCACCAGCGCACCTCCTTGGCCGCCAGCTCCCGGGGCACGAGGGCGGGGTCGGGGAAGACCCGGCGGAGGGCGACCTCCTCGGAGGACAACACCACCATGTCGTCGTTCTCGGCGTACAACAACGGTTTCGTGGCGAACTGGTCCCGGGCCAGGCCCACGCCGCGGTCGGTGGAGATGAGATAGGCGAAGGTGCCGTCGAGATCGCTGACCGACGCCCGCAGCGCCTCCTCCAGCGGGTCGCCCCGCTGCAGCCGGTCGGCGACGTAGACGGCGATGACCTCGGAGTCGTTCCGGGTCGAGAAGCGGTGCCCCCGCATCTCGAGCCGGCGGCGGAGCTGGTGGTAGTTGGTGATCGTCCCGTTGTGGACGACGGCGATGTCGGGGAAGGGCCGGGCCCAGAACGGGTGGGAGTGGGCGATGTCGACCCGGCTCTCGGTGGCCATGCGGGTGTGGCCGATGCCGTGGGTGCCGGTCATGCCCCGGACGCCATGGACCGCATCGACCTCGAGTGCCGATCCCACGTCTTTCACGATCTCCATGGCGTGGCCGACCGAGAACACCCGGGCGCCGGGGACCCGCTCCTCGATCCAGTCGGCCAGCTTGCCGTCGCCGTCGGAGGCGACGTGGAGGCGGACGCTCCGGCCGGCCCCGTGCCAGTCCTTCACCACCACCAGCTGCTCGGCGGCGATGGCCACGAGCTCGGCGGCGTGGGCGGCGTCGGGCCGGTCGATGTCGACCCGCACCACCAATGAGGCATCGTCGGGCACGCCGTAGACGGCGAACCCGGTCGAGTCGGGCCCCCGCCGGTGGAGGTCCTGACACATCGTGACGAGGACGTCACCCACGGGACCGGTGCGCGTCCCGCCCTGCCCCTTGTGGAAGATCCCGACGATGCCGCACACCATTCCCTCCCCCCGGGGCCGTCACCGGCCCGACCTGATCTGGACGGCCTTCATTCTCCGAGCGGGGGAGATGGACCCCACCTCACTCTTGGCCGCGCCTCTATGTCGTGAGTGGACATCTTTCGCCCGTCTGACGGACGAGTGTGCGAAGTGGACACACCGGCGCGAGGGTTGTGTGGCACCGGCATCTGGGCGGCGGCGAAGCCCAACCGTAGGGTGATCTCGACAGAGGTCGTCGAAGGGGCCGGCGGAGGGGTGAACACCATCACGGCGAGCACGACACCAGCCAGGCGGCCGGCGAGCAGGGGCGGGGCGGCCGCCCGGCGGCGGCCCGAGGACACCGCCTACCTCTACAAGATCATCCAGACGATCGGATCGGGCCCCGACCTGGAGACGGTGCTGCGGGGCATCGTGGCCCTGCTGACCGAGGCGACGGGTAGCCACGCCTGCTTCATCTACTTCACCGAGGACGCCCAGCTCGTGCTCCGGGCCGCCTCCAGCGTCTACCGCCACCTCGAGGGGAACATCAGCTTCCCGATCGACAAGGGCATCGCCGGCTGGGTGGCCCGCACCCGGCGCTCGGTCTTCCTGCGGGACAACGCCCTCGACGACCCCCGCACGTTCTACGTCCCGGAGCTGGAGGAGGAGCAGTTTCAGTCGGTGGTGTCGGTCCCCATCTTCGCCCGGGCCGGCGACGTCATCGGCGTCATCAACCTCCACACCGAGGCGCCCCGGGAGTTCGACCGGCCCGACCTCGAGCTCCTCGAGCACACCGCGTCGCTGGTGGCCGGCGCGGTCGAGAACGCCCGGCTCTACCACAACGCCACCCGGCAGGTGGCGCTGCTGACCGAGCTGTCGCGCCTCTCGCAGGACATCGCCCAAGCCGACAGCGTGGCCACGCTGCTGGCCACGGTGACGGCGGGGTGCGAAGCACTCGGGGCGGCCAGGGCCGAGATCCACCTCGACACCCGCCGCCTCTCCGCCGCCCAGCTCAAGGTCGACTCCCGCCGGTCCAGCGTCGAGGAGGCGGCCGCCCTGGCCGATTTCCTGTGGGGCCCCGAGCGGGCCGGCACACCGCTGTTCCTCCCCCTCACCGTGGGTAGCGACCGCAACGGGCTGCTGGCCGTCCTGTGGCCGGGCGGCCCGTCCGGCGCCGTCAACGTGCTGTCGGCGCTGGCGTCGTCGACCGGGATCGCTCTCCGCCACCACGAGCTGGTCGACCGGTTGCGGGAGGAGAACCTCGTCAAGGATTTCTTCGAGGCCCTGTCCCGGGACCAGGCCGGCACGGAAACGCTGGCCGCCCAGGCGAGCCGGCTGGGGTGCGACCTTGCGCTGCCCCACGTGGTGCTCCATGCCACGCCGTGGGACGGCCCGCTCCCTGCCGGGAAGAACCGTCCCGCCGCCGAGCAGGCCCCGCTCCCCTGGGAGGATCTCGTCACCCGGCTGGAGTCCCGGCTGGCCCGGCTCCTCCCCGGCGTGGTGTTCGACTGCCGGGCGGCGTCATGTCGGGCGCTGCTGACGGCGCCGCCGTCGGGAGCCGACTCCCGGGTGGCCGACATCGTGCGCGACGTCTACGGCCGGGTCGTGGCCGACTACGGCGGCCACCTCACGATCGGCCTGTCCAACCTGTGCCGGGAGGCGGAGTCGTTCCCCCGCGCCTTCGAGGAGGCGGCGTCGGCGGCTGACGTCGGCGGGCTCATCAAGGGGACGCCGGGGGTGTGGACCTACGAGGACCTCGGCCCCTACCGCTACGTCCTCAGCTCCGTCGACACCGTCGGCGACCGCCAGCAGGAACGGCTCCAGAAGCTCGTCGACTACGACGCCCGCCGGGGCAGCGAGCTGCTGCGCACGCTCGAGGTCTACCTCGATGGCCGGGGCAACATCGTCGGGACCGCCCGGCTGCTGCACACCCATCCCAACACCCTGCGGCAGCGGCTCGGCCGCATCGAGCGGCTGTGCGACTTCGACTTCGAGCAGGAGGACTGGCTCTCGCTCGGCATCGCCATCAAGATCGTCAAGCTGCGGCTCGCCCGCAGGACAGCCCGAGAGGACCATCATGGTTGACCGGCCCCAGACCCTCGACGACGTGCGCAAGGAGATCAAGGACCGCGGCATCGAGTTCCTGCTGGCGCAGTTCGTCGACATGTGGGGCAAGCCGTCGGGCAAGCTCATCCCCGCCCGCCACCTCGACGCCCTGTTCGAGGAGGGCGCAGGGTTCGCCGGGTTCGCCGCGGGCGAGATCGGCCAGGGGCCCCACAGCCCCGACATGGCCGCCATCCCCGACCCGACCAGCTTCACGCCCATCCCCTGGGAGCCGGGCCTGGCCCGCTTCGCCTGCGACATCTACGTCGAAGGCGAGCCGTGGCCGTACTGCCCCCGCACGATCCTGCGCAACCAGCTGGCGCGGGCGAAGGCGCTCGGCTACGTGGCCAAGACCGGGATGGAGGCGGAGTTCTTCCTGCTCCGCCGGGGCGAGGACGGGAAGATCGCCATCGCCGACCCGCTCGACACGCTCGCCCGTCCTTGTTACGACATGAAGGGGCTCACCCGGCAGTACGACTTCATCACGACGCTGTCGAGGTACCAGACCGAGCTCGGTTGGGACAACTACGCCAACGACCACGAAGACGCCAACTGCCAGTTCGAGTCGAACTTCACCTACTCCGACGCCCTGACGACGGCCGACCGGGTCATCTTCTTCCGCTACATGGTCCACACCATGGCCCAGCAGCGGGGAATGCTGGCCACCTTCATGCCGAAGCCGTTCAGGGACCGCACGGGGAACGGGTGCCACTTCCACGTGAGTCTGTGGGACGCCGAGACCGACGTGAACCTCTTCCCCGACGAGGAGGACGTCCGCGGCCTCGGCCACTCCGAGCTGTCGTACCACTTCCTCGGCGGGCTCCTCGAGCACGCCAACGCCTACATCGCCGTGACCGCCCCCACCGTCAACTCCTACAAGCGGCTCAAGGTGGCGGCGCCGGCATCGGGGGCGACGTGGTCGCCGGTCTACGTCACCTACGGCGGCAACAACCGGACCCAGATGATCCGCACCCCGGCCGATGACCGCTTCGAGGACCGCACCGTCGACGGGAGCTGCAACCCCTACCTGGCCGCCACCGTGATCCTGGCCTCCGGGCTGGACGGGATCGACAACAAGATCGACCCCGGCGAGCCGAACGTCGAGAACCTGTACGAGGTCGGCGAGGAGGAGATCGCCCGCCGGGGCATCGGGACCCTGCCCGGCAACCTGCTCGACGCCACCCGCAACCTCGTCTGCGACGACGTCCTGCGCGCCGCGCTCGGCCCGGTCGTCGGCGAGGACTACATCGACTACTTCGCCCGGGTGAAGCAGCAGGAGTGGGCCGCCTTCCACGAGCAGGTCACCGACTGGGAGATCGACAACTACCTCAGCCTCTTCTGAGTACGCTCCCGCCCTTGGACCTGAACGACATCGACCGGCGGGTCCGCACCGCCCTCGTCGAGATCGGCGTCGAGTACGAGATGGTGCCCTGCGACCCGGAGCTGGCCGACACGGCGGCGTTCTGCGCCCATTACGGGTGGAACACCGGAGACTCCGCCAACACCATCGTGGTGCAGAGCCGCGACACCCCGCCGCGGTTCGTCGCCTGCGTCCTCCTCGCCACCACCCGCCTCGACGTGAACGGCACGGTCCGCCGCCGCCTGGGCCGCAAGTGCTCCTTCGCCGACGCCGACCAGGTCGCCCGTCTGACGGGCATGTCCCTCGGTGGCGTCACCGCCGTCGCCCTTCCGCCCGACCTGCCGCTGTGGATCGACCCCCGGGTCCTGGAGCGCCACCGCGTGATCCTCGGCGGCGGCAGCCGCCACTGGAAACTCGTCGCCGCCCCCGCCTTCCTCACCGCGCTCCCCAACGCCGAAGTCGTCGAAGGGCTCGCCCGCGACGTCATTCCGGACGCCAGCTGACAAGTCAGCCCGCCAGGCGGACCTCGTCGCCGGGGGACAGACGGCCGCCCTGCACGACGACGGCGTGGACGCCGAGGCAGGGGGCCGAGCCGAACCCTTCCAGGGGGACGGGGACGAAGTTGTGCTCGAGGGGGACACGCAGGGCGTCAGGGTCCGGCGGCAGCTCGCCGTGCCGGAGCGTCGGCACGGCGCAGCGAGGGCTGGGCACCAGGACGTCGAGGACGACGTCGGGGCCGAGGTGCAGGCGGTGGCCGGCCCAGTCGTTCTCGACGAAGCCGGACAGTCCCGGCTCGGTGTCGATGATGACGTTGGGCCGGTAGCGGGCCGCCTCGACCCGCCCGGCGGGATGCAGGGCGCCGGCCCGCTCCAGCGAGGCCGAGGTCAGGAGCTGCAGCGGGGTGAAATCGAAGAAGGTGCCGGGCGGCGATGCGGCGGCGATCTCCAGCACGGTGAAGCCGGTATCGGCCTCGACGCCGTCGGCGAGGACCTCGTCAGGGACGGCCCGTTCGAGCTCCGCCCCCGGCGCGGCCCGGGACTTGAGCTCCACGTCCCGGCCCAGGAACTCCGACAGGAGCTTGTCGGCCACGCCGTCGCTCGACAGCACGCAAAGCCCGTCGGGGAACCGGATCCGGACGACGCCGGGACCGGCCACCTCCGACCGCAGTTGCAGGAGCCGGCGCCACCGCCGGGGCCGTTTGGCGCTGGCCACCATGGCCGTCCGGGCGTCGACCACACCGAAGTGCCGGTCGCCCTCGAGGCCGTCCTCGCCGATCTCGACCGGGCCAACCGGCTCGCCGAGCATCGATTTCACCGGGTAGCGCCACAGCGCGCCGACCCGACCGACGGTAACCAGCTGTTCCGGTGACATGGCGGCAGTCTGCCAGCTTCCCTCAGGAGAGTCGCCGGTAGTGTGAGGCGGACATGTCTGATCGTGCCCGGGGCGCCGTGCTCACCGGTCTGCTGACGTTCGGGGGCATGACCGCCGGATGCTCGAGCCCCGATCGGCCGACGGTCCGCAGCGACGCCTCCCGGCCCGCGTCGTGTCCGGAGGCCCTCGACGCCGCCTTTCCCGGCGGGCATCGGGGAACGCTGCCGGCCTATCGCGAGGTGGAGCGGCTCTGTCCGTCACTGGCGGAACTGGCGCCGCGGAAGGCGTTCCAGGGATCGATCCTCCGGCTCGACTGCGCGCCAGCGGACATCCGGGCCATCGGCGCGGAGATTCCCGAACTGGGCCGGGAGGTCCCCGGCGCGCCCGCCGACCTGGTCGACACGGCGCTGTGCCGGCAGTTCAACCAGGAGTGCGCCGACTACGAAGAACTGCGGCGGGATCACGCCGCCGTGGCCCGGAACCCGACGGTGGCCAACCGCGGCCTCTACGTCCATGACCAGGCGCTCTTCCAGGCCTGCACGCAGAAGTACGGGTGATCCTCGTGTTCCGCCGGAAGGCTGCCTGGGTGGTTGCCGGCGCGGCGGCGTTGTTCGTGGCCGGCTGGGCGCCGCCGGTCGACGCCCACGCCGGCAACGCCGACGGATCCCGGCCCTTCGTCACCGGCGTCGAACCGGCGCTGGCCGGCATCGGGGCCACCGCCGTGTTCGCCGGTAGCTGGCAGATCAGCCTGTCGGTCACCAGCCCGCAGGACGTGACCGTCCTCGACGACGCCAACCGGGCCTTCGTGCGGATCGTCCGGGACGGCGTGGACGGCGACTACGGCGCCCCCGCCTGGTATACGTCGGCCATCGCCCCCGACGCCTCCGGGGCCGTCCGGCTCCCGAGCGGCGTCGGGCCCGCCTCACCGCCGGACTGGCGCCCGGTGTCCCGGGCCCGGGGCTGGGCCTGGTTCGATCCCCGGATCAGCGCCGGATCGGGCGCCGTCAGCCCCGACATGGTGGCCAGGGCCGTGCCCGTCCGGCTGCGGGACTTCGACATCCCGCTGCTGGTGGGCGACACGCCCGCCCACATCAAGGGCTATCTGGAGTTCGAGCCGCCCCGGGGGCGCTACGGCCACCGGCTGCTCAGCCCGCCCCGGCCGGCGCCGGGGGTCGAAATCGGTCTGCTGGCCGGCCAGGCGGTGCCGACCGTGACCGTGCGCAACGACTCCCCCGATCCGGTCACGGTCCTCGGCGCCGACGGCGAGCCCTTCCTCCGGGTCGGCAGCACCGTAGAGGCGAACCTGGCCTCCCCGGCCTGGGTCCAGGTCGGCCGGGCCCTGGGCCGCACCCCGAAGGCGGTGGCCGACGCAACGGCGCAACCGCAATGGGAGGCCATCAGCGAAGGGCATCTGCTGAGCTGGGCCGACTTCCGCAGCCGGCCTCCCGACGCCGAACCCCCCGTCTCCACCGGCTATGCCGTGGAGGTCCGCCGGTGGACGATTCCCCTGCGCATCGGGGCCCAGCCGGCCGAGATCAAGGGCGCCACCACCTTCGAACCGTTCCGGCCGCCGAGCCGCAAATCCGGTGTGAACGGGTTGGCGGCTGCGGCGGCCGGACTGTTCGGAGTAGCACTGGCCGTGTCGGCCTGGGCGATCCTCAGACGCCGTGGCTCACGGTCTCTTCGGTGATGTCGGTGATCCAGGTGCCGTTGGTGGGCCGCACCACGTAGAAGCCCCGATCGTGGTCGGTGTACCAGATGGTGTGGTGGACGGGGTCGAACTGCGGCATGGCGGCGGCGTAGGCCGAGTAGACCGCGCCCCACCCGCCGGGCTGGCGGGTGCCGTCGCCGCCGTTGTTGAAGTAGGCCAGCTCCTTCGGCTTCGACACGTCACGGATGTCGAACAGCCGCAGGCCCTGCTCGAAGGCGCTGCAGGCCAGGAGGTTCGGGGCCTGCGTCTTGTCGATGTTGCAGTAATGGAAGTTGTACCCGAACCGGAAGTCGCCGCCGTTCTCCTTGGGGTAACGGTGGATCTCGCTGTGGGCCAGCTCCAGGTTCAGCGGCATCATGATTTCGGTCTTCAGCTTCGAGACCACGACGGGGTTCTTCTCGTCGGTGATGTCGATGATCCGGGCTGCCCCCATCCCGGCCTCGCTGATCTCGATGGCGTACTGCTTCCCGTCGCGGGTGAAGTTCAGCGTGTGCTGGCCGAGCAGGCCGTCCTCCCACTGCAGCGCGCTGACCAGCTTGACCGCCGGGTTCGGCTTGCGGTCCTGGATCTCGCTGATGTCGTAGATCCCCATGCCGTTGCCCCGGGCCGCCGACTTCAGCGAGTTGTCGTTGCCGCCGCCGTAGAGGGTGACCGGCCAGTCCTCGTTGATGTGGGAGAGGAACAGCCGCCGCCCGTCGAGGCTCGTGCTCATGCCGTGGATACCGAGCTTGGCGAAGAACGTGGTGATCAGCTTCGGGTGCGTCGGGTCGGTCATGTCTACGGCCGACACGACGCCCGGCGTCAGCCCACCGGAGTAGTACGTCATCCCGTCGTGGGCCCAGTTGCCCTCGTGGTTGAGGACGGTGACCGGACCGTCGAAGAGCATCTTCGGGTGCTTGCAGTCACCCTTGATGTCGTAGATCCCCATGAACGAGGCGCCCTCACCGTCCATCACGTTGACGGCGGCCAGCAGGCCCCGGGCCACGTTGACCTTCAGGGTCTCCCACGGGTCCTGCATACCGGGCGTGTTGATGTTCTGGACGAACTTCGGGTGCGTCTCGTCCGAGACGTCGAGGACGATCGTCCCCGGCTTGGTCAGGATCGGGTTGGTCGGTTGGCCCTTGCCGCCGACGCCGTAGTTGAGGGTCCGCTGGCTGTAGTAGGCGCAGTCCTTGTAGCGGGCCAACTGCCACTCGGCCCCCTCGAACCCGTCCTTCGGGCCGTAGACGCCGACCTGCTCCATGTTGCAGGTGTAGCCCTGCGACGACCGCCCGCTGTCCCGGTCGGCGATCGTCACCTCACCCTGCAGCTTTCCGGTCTCGGGGTTCGAGCCGGGCCCGCAGTTGGCCTTGGGGACGGGCCCCTGGAAGGTTTTGGCATTTTCGCCCGTCGGATAGTTGTAGTCCCGGGCCAGCGGGACATCGTCGCCGCCGGTGGCCCCGGCCCGACCCTGCCTGCTCACGGCCAGCCCCCCGGCCCCGAGCAGCAGCGATCCGACCAGCAGAGGGATGAGCTTCGA
This sequence comes from Actinomycetota bacterium, assembly GCA_030838815.1. Lineage (GTDB taxonomy): Bacteria > Actinomycetota > Acidimicrobiia > IMCC26256 > BP-133 > BP-133. Next base: position 2,237 of record JAUZEX010000793.1, on the reverse strand, counting down.
ACGTTGTTTCAATGAAAAGTGCATGTGTGGTCTACCCCCTTAGTGAGAAGTCGCGATCCTTTCATGGCCCTTCTGGGAGCGCGACCTCCCGTCGGGGAATGCGCCGGGCGGCCATCGGCGCGAGGCTATCCGGCCATGAGCCCTCACAAACGTGCTTCCGCGGGTTCGATGCTGGGCCGGACGCTGGAAGCGTCGGCGGTGGCCGAGCTGGCGGCGGCGTTTCAGGGCCAGCTCGTCCAGCCCGGCGATCCCGACTACGACCGGGCCCGGGCCGTGTTCAACGGGATGATCGACCGGCGGCCGGCGCTGATCGCCCGCTGCACCGGCCCGGCCGACGTGGTGGCGGCGGTGCAGTTCGCCCGGGCCCAGGAGCTGCTCGTCGCCGTGCGGGCCGGCGGCCACTCCGTGCCCGGCTACGGCGTGTGCGACGGCGGCATCGTGATCGACGTGGCGCCGATGAAGGGCATCTGGGTCGACCCGGAGACGAGCACATGCCGGGCCCAGTCGGGGCTCCTGTGGGGCGAGTTCGACCGGGAGACGCAGCTCTTCGGGCTGGCCACCACCGGCGGGCGGCGGACGTCGACCGGGGTGGCGGGCCAGACGCTCGGCAGCGGCAGCGGCTGGCTGGAACGCAAGCTGGGGCTGACCTGCGACAACCTGCTGGCGGCCGAACTGGTCACGGCCGACGGCGACGTCGTGCGGGCCGACCAGTCCCACAACGAGGATCTGCTGTGGGGGCTGCGGGGCGGCGGCGGCAACTTCGGCGTGGTGACCTCGTTTGAGTTTCGCCTCCACCCGGTCGGCCCGATCGTCACCGGCGGAATGCTGGTCTGGCCCCGGGCCCGGGCCGCCGAGGTGCTGCGCTTCTGGCGCGACTACATCGAGACCACCCCCGACGACTTCGGCAGCGCTCCGGCCTTCATGTTCGCCCCGCCGGCGCCGTTCGTCCCCGAGCACCTCCAGGGTCAGGCGGCCTTCGGGCTCATCATCTGCTGCGCCGGATCCCCCGAGGACGGCGCGGCGCTGGTGAAGCCGCTGCGGGAGTTCGCCCCCGCCATCGACATGGTCCAGCCGATGCCGTACACGGTGGTCCAGAGCCTCATCGACGATGCCACCCCTCACGGCCTGCACAACTACTGGAAGGCGGAGAACCTCCCCGAGTTGAGCGATGCCGCCATCGACACACTGATCGAGACCGCCGAAGGGATGACGTCACCCATCAGCATGCTGGTGCTGGAACCCAAGGGACGGGCCATCAGCCGGACGGGCGAAGCCGACACCGCCCTCGGCGGCCGCGACGCCGCCCACACCTTGTACGCCTTCTCGATGTGGACGGACCCGGCGGAGTCCGACACCCATGTCGCCTGGACCCGCTCCCTCATGGACGCGATGGCCCCCTTCACCATTCCCGGGGTGTCGCTCAACTTCACCAGCGACCAGCAGGAGGCCAAGGCCAGGGAGTCATTCGGCTCCGCCGAGAAGAACCGCCGCCTGACGGCCCTCAAGGACCGCTACGACCCGACGAACTTCTTCCGCCTGAACCAGAACATCCGCCCGTCCGCCTGAGGCGATCCGGGATATGGACCAGGGGGAGGCGGTTCTGGCCGAAGCGGTGGCGGCCGCTCGAGCCGCCCTCGGGGCGCGACTGATGGCGGCCTATGCGCTGGGCAGCCTGGCTCACGGAGGGTTCAGCCCGCTGGTGAGCGACGTCGACCTCGCCCTCGTGCTCACCGACCCGCCCACCTCCGCCGACCCGGAGACGCTCCGCCTGCTGGCGGAGACGGTGAAGGCCGGGGGCTCCCCGCTCCACCAACGGCTGTCGGTCTTCTGGGGGACGCCCGCCACCCTCCGGGGCGAGACGGACGGAGGCCGGTTCCCGCCGCTCGACCGCCTCGACCTGCTGCAGAACGGCCGACTCCTCGCCGGGGATGACGTCCGCTCGGACCTCCCCGCCCCGACCGGGGACGAGCTGATGGTGGCCGGGGCCGAATTCGCCCTCGACTTCCTCGGCCCGGGCCACGCCGCCCCCGCTCCCACGCCGACCGCACCTGACGCCGCCTCGGCCCCGACGCCGACCGGACCTGACGTCCCCTCGGCCCCGACGCCGACCGGCCTCGGTTCCCTCGCCCCCGCCGGCCACGCCGTGATGGAGGAGATCCGCCATCCGGAACGGCTGCTGGCCGAGGGCCCCCGCCACGTCACGAAGGTCGTCCTGTTCCCGGTGCGGTTCCTCTATA
>JAUZEX010000781.1 GCA_030838815.1 Actinomycetota bacterium | reverse complement strand
GAGCACCCTGCCGTGGTCGAGGTGGCGGTCGTCGGACTGCCCCATCCCGATCTCGGTGAGGAGGTCGGCGCAGTCGTCGTCTGTCACCCTGACCGCCCGGTGACGCCGGACGAGTTGCGGACCTTCGCCGCCGGCCGGTTGGCCCACTTCGAGGTTCCCTCGGCCTGGTTGTTTCGCACCGAGGCTTTTCCGCTCAACGCAGTGGGGAAGGTCCTGAAGCGCGAGCTGCGGGCCCAGTGGTCGGCCGAGCGGGCCGACGGACGACGGTGATGGTTCAGGCAGCCGGGGCCAAGGCGGCCGCCAGCCCGGCGTCGAGGCCGGGATGACGAAACGCGAAACCATGGTCCAGGAGCACCTCGGGCCGCACCCGCTGGCTCGTCAACAGCAGCTCGTCGGCCATCTCCCGGCCGAGCATGACCCGGAGCAGGCCGGCCGGTGCGCCGAGGACCGCCGGCCGGCGCAGCACTCCGGCCAGCGCGGCGGTGAAGGCGGCGTTGGTGACCGGTTCCGGCGCCGTGAGGTTCACCGGGCCGCTCACCCCGTCGGTGCCGAGGACGAACCGGATGGCTCTCAGCTCGTCGTCGAGGGAGATCCAGCTCATGTACTGCGTACCGGATCCGTATCGCCCACCGAGGCCGAACCGGAAGACGGGCAGGAGGCGCCGCAGCGCCCCGCCCCGCCGGTCGAGAACGATGCCGGTCCGCAGGTGCACGACCCGGATCCCCGCCGACCGGGCTGCCTCCGTGGCGGCTTCCCAGGCCTGGCACACCTCGGCGCCGAACCCGCTTCCGGCACCACTCGCTTCCGTGAGCCAGGCGGCGCCCCGGTCGCCGTAGAAGGCGATGGCCGAAGCCGAGACGAGGACGCCAGGGGGGCGGGGCAGTCGGGCCAGCGCCGTGGCCAGCGTTCTCGTGCCGGTGACCCGGCTGTCGAGGATCCGGCGCTTGTGGGGGTCGTTCCAGCGCCAGGTGGCGACGTTCTCCGCCGCCAAATGGATCACGGCGTCGACGCCGGCGAGTCCGTCGGGGTCGATATCCCCGGAGAGGGGATCCCAGCCGATCTCACCCGGGCCCGGGCGGCGGCGGACGACCGGCACGACGTCGTAGCCCGCCGGACCGAGCGCCCGGCCGAGGGAAGAGCCGATGAATCCGCTGGCACCGGTGATGGCGACCTTCATGGAATCAAGATCATATAGTATATTGCAGTCCCGACAGGGGGGTCGGTCGTGACGGGCCAAGAGGAAATGCTCAAGCTCGCCCAGGTGCATCTCGAGGCTGAGCTCCGGATGGATCTCGACGGCGTGCTGGCCACGCTCGTTCCCGACCCGGTCTACGTCCTGTGGGACGGGAGGCGGGTCGAGGGCATGGACGCGGTGAGGAGCTACTACACCCGGATGTTCGAACGCGTCTTCCCGCGCCTGGTCAGCGTCGATGCCTCCGGTCTGTGGGTCGGCGAGGCGAGCGTCGTGGCCGAAGGGCCGGTGACGATGCGGGACCCGGGCGGCGGAACCGCCACCTACACCCAGGTGTCGGTCATCCCGTTCCGGGACGGGCTCATCGAGGGTGAACGCGTCTACCCCAGCCTCGACTTCGCCCGGTTGCTCGACGACGCCTTCCAGGGATGGCCGGGCGAGTGAGCACCGAAAGCGCCTACCAGACACTGACCGTGGAACGGCGCGGTCACGTCGCCGAGGTGACACTGTCGCGCCCGGAGGTCCTCAACACCTTCGACGAGCGCCTCCACGCCGAGTTCACCGTCGCCTTCGACGAGCTGGGTCAGGACCCAGGGGTACGGGCGATCGTCCTGGCCTCCACCGGGCGGGTCTTCTCGGCCGGGGGCGACTTCGAGATGATCCTCTCGTTGCACTCGGAACCGGCCACCCGGGCCGAGGCGGTCGAACGGGGACGGCGGCTCCTGCGGACGCTGATGGACATCCCACAGCCGGTGGTCGCCGCGGTGCAGGGCGACGTGATTGGGCTCGGGGCGACCGTCGTCCTGGCCTGCGACGCCGTGGTGATGGCCGGCGCCGCTCGGATCGGAGATCCGCACGTCGTGATCGGGCTGGTGGCGGCCGACGGCGGTTGCCTGGTATGGCCCGCCGCCGCCGGGATGGTCCGGGCCCGCCGCTATCTCCTCTCGGGGGAGCTGGTGCCGGCCGACGAGGCGCGGGCCATGGGTCTCGTCACCGATCTCGTCCCCGATGCCGAAGGCGTGTTGCCGGCGGCCCGGGCTTTGGCGGAGCGTTTCGCGGCGCTGCCGCCCCTAGCGGTGCAGGCCACCAAGCGGGTCCTCAACCAGGTGACCCAGGAACGGTGTGCCGAAGTGCTCGACCTCGGCTTCGCCCACCAGCTCTCCGTCCTGGCCTCCGACGACCTCGTCGAAGCGGTCGCCGCCGTCCGGGAGCGGCGTCCGGGGAAGTACGCGGGAATCTAGGAGGCGATGTTGGAGTTCTTAAGTCTCGCCTACGCCGGGGTGTCCTCGCCGGCCGCCCGGGAGTGGCCCCGGTTCGCGTCCGACGTCCTGGCCATGATGGTCTGGGAGGGCGCCGACGGCACGCAGTACCTGAAGATGGACGAGCGCAAGTACCGCATCGCCATCCATCCCGGGGAGAAGGACCGGCTCCTGTACTTCGGCTGGGACGTGCTCGACGACGAAGCCCTGGCCGAAGGGGTGCGGCGGGCGCAGGCGGCCGGACTCGAGGCCGGGTGGGCCAGCGACCGCGAGTGCGAGGTTCGCATGGTGAACCGCATGTCGTGGTTCGTCGACCGCAACGGGATCCGGCACGAGTTCTGCTTCGGGCAGCTGCGGGAGCACCCGCGGTCGTTCATCCCGCCCCGGGCCCACGCCGGCTTCGTCACCGGACAGCAGGGCTTCGGCCATGCGGTCCTCTTCGTTCCCGACCTCGAGAAGACGCTCGACCTGTTCGTGCGGATGATGGGCATGCGGATCAGCGACGAGACCGACCTCGGACCGTACGGGCGGGCGGTCTTCCTGCTCTGCAACGCCCGCTGGCACACGCTCGGCGTTCTCGGCCGGCCGGGCCACCGGGGGTTGCACCACTTCGCCGTCCAGACCCGCGAGCTCGAGGACGTCGGCGTCGCGTACGACGCCTGCCAGAGCGCCGGCATCCCCATTACCATGACCCTGGGCCAGCACGACAACGACCGCAGCCTCTCCTTCTACTGCCGGACGCCGTCGGGATTCGACTTCGAGTACAGCTGGGGCGCCGTCGAGGTGGTGGACGGGCCGTGGATCCCGACGCTGCTGCGCAAGGAGAAGGTCAGCGACGGCCAGCTCTGGGGCCATCAGATCATCGACGCCGGGCCGCAGTCGAGTATCGAGATCTTCGACCAGGAATAGGGGAGCACGCCATGCGCCGTTTGGAAGGAAAGGTCGCGCTCATTACGGGGACCGGCGGAGCGCAGGGACGGGCGGCCGCGCTCCGCTTCGCCGAGGAGGGAGCCCGCATCGTCGGCTGCGACCGGGACGTGACCGGCGACGAGGAGACGGTCAAACTTGTCCACGACGCCGGGGGGCAGATGACCTCCCTGGCGCCGCTCGACCTGAGCGACGAGGCTGAGGTCGAACGGTGGATCGCCTTCGCCGTCGAGGCCTACGGTGATTTCGACATCCTCTACAACAACGCCTCGGGGGCCCGGTTCGCTCCCATCGAGGTGATGTCCCGGGAGGACTGGGACTACACGCTGGCCAACGAACTGACCCTCATCTTTCTCGCCGTCAAGCATGCGGTTCCGGTGCTCCGGCGGCGCGGCGGGGGTTGCATCCTCAACACGGCGTCGACCTCGGCCATCGTCGGCTCGGGGTTCACCGCCAACCTGCCGGGGGCCGCGGCCCACGTCGTCACCAAGGCGGGTGTCATCGCTCTCGGAAGGGCGTTGGCCGTGGAACTGGCCTCGCACAACATCCGGGTCAACACGTTGACCCCGGGCGGGATCAACGGGCCCTCGATGGCCCCGCTGTTCTCCGATCCCGAGACGAAGCTCATGATCGAACAGAAGCAGCTCGTCCCCCGGCCCGGTGAGGGCTTCGACACGGCGGCGGCAGCCGCTTTCCTGTGCTCCGACGAAGCGGCGTTCGTGACGGGGGCGAACCTCCTCGTCGACGGCGGGCTGTCGGCCTGCGGTGCCGGTGGGCTGCCGGGCACGAAGTACGGCCACAAGGTGTCCGAAGCTGTCGGCCTGTTCGAGTTCAACTGATGCAGGCCACCGCGACCCGGCTCCCCCTGGCCGATCCCCGGTTCGAGACCGTACTCGACTTCCTCTACGAGGAGGCGGAGCTGCTCGACGAGAACCGGACCAAGGAGTGGCTCGAGCTGCTGTCGGAGGACGTCGTCTACACGATGCCGGTCCGCTCGACCGCCAACCGATCCGAGGGCGCGGGCTTCGACACCAGGATGGGGTACTACGAGGAGAGCTACGACTCGCTCCGGCACCGGGTCGTCCACCTGGACGTCCCGTCGGCCTGGTCGATGGAACCGCCGCCCCGGACCCGGCGGTACGTGACCAACGTCCGGGTCTGGTCGATGCCCGGCACGGAGGACCTCGAGGTGCGCAGCTACCTGTTCTTCGTCCGCCTCGACGGAGACGACACGGCGATGCAGTGCCTCTCGGCCGCCCGCCACGACGTGATGTCGCTCACCAACGGGGGTGCACGGCTCCGGCGGCGGGAGATCCTCGTCGACCATACCAATCTGCCGGCGACGCACCTCGCCGTGTTCCTGTGACAGGGGAGGCCGTGAGAGTTCACGTCGATGCGGCGAAGTGCAAGGCCTACGGCATCTGTTACCAGCAGAGCCCCGAGGTCTTCGATCTGGACGATTCCGGCTACGCCTCGGTCCGGATGGAAGAAGTTCCGCCCGAGCTGCACGAGGCAGCCCGGATGGCGGTGCGGATGTGTCCCGAGCGGGCCATCAGCATCGAGGCCGGATGAGCCACAGTCTCGGAAGGAGGCCGGTCCATGGCGATCGGTGAGTTGAAGCTGCAGGGTCCGGGCCTGTTGCGTGACGGGACGGCGGTGTCCGACCTGGTGGACGTGGATCGCCGGCGGGTCTCCGCCCGGGTCTTCGTGGACCCCGAGATCCACCAGCTCGAGCTGCGCAAGGTGTTCGGCCGGACGTGGTGCTTCGTGGGGCACACGTCGGAGATCCCTTCCGAGCATGACTTCGTGCTGCGCCGTCTGGCCGGCGACCCGGTCATCGTCAGCCAGGCCGACGACGGCGACGTGCACGTCTCG
>JAUZEX010000748.1 GCA_030838815.1 Actinomycetota bacterium | reverse complement strand
ACCCCGTCCGGTCAGGGCTACTGGTTCGTGGCCGCCGACGGCGGGATCTTCTCCTTCGGCGACGCCAAGTTCTACGGCTCGATGGGCGGCCAACCGCTCTCGAGGCCGATCGTGAGCATCGCCTCGACCGTGACCGGCAAGGGCTACTGGCTGGTCGCGTCCGACGGCGGGATCTTCTCCTTCGGCGACGCCAAGTTCTTCGGCTCGACCGGGAACATCAAGCTGGCCAAGCCGATCGTCGGCATGGACCGCACCTCGACCGGGAACGGCTACCGGTTCGTGGCCTCGGACGGCGGGGTCTTCACCTTCGGCGACGCCAAGTTCCTCGGCTCCATGGGCGGCAAGCCGCTGGCCAAGCCGATCGTCGGCCTGTGCCGCACCCGGCAGGGCGACGGCTACTGGCTGGTGTCGTCCGACGGGGGGATCTTCTCCTTCGGCGCCGCCGGCTTCCAGGGCTCCACCGGCGACATCAAGTTGGCCCAGCCGATCGTCGGCATGGCCAACTAGCGCCGGGCCGGGCGTTAACGGGCCGGGAACGCTCCGTCTCAAAGAGGCCAGACGAAGCCGCGGTCGCGGGTGGCGAGGCCGAGGGCGACGAGCTCTTCCACGGCCAGCGCCACCTGGCCCGGGTCGAGGCCGGTGCGGCTGGCGAGCTGGTCGGGGTGGGCGGCGTCGCCGGCCAGGGCCCTCAGCACCGCGGTGGCGCCGGCGCCGGCCGGCGGGCGGCTCCTGGCGGCTGGCGCCGAAGCCCAGAGGCGGTGGCCTCCGGGGGTGAGACCGAGCGCGACGAGGACGTCGGACGGGTCGAGCAGCGGCTGGGCGCCGTCGGCGATGAGGGCGTTGCAGCCGGCCGCGGCCGGGTTGCGCCGGGAGCCCGGTACGGCCAGCACCGGTCGGCCGTAGTCGAGCGCCCGCTCGGCCGTGATGCGGGAGCCGCCGCTCAGCGTCGCTTCGACCACGACCACGACGTCGGCCAGCGCGGCGATGATCCGGTTGCGGACCGGGAAACGGCCCCGCGCCGGCGGAGTGCCGAAGGGATACTCGCCGAGGAGGACCCCGTAGCGGCGGACCCGCTCGAACAGCGCCCGATGCCGACGGGGATAGACGACGTCGAGCCCGGTGGCCACGACCCCGATCGGCCCCGCTCGCGAACCGGCCTCGCTTCCACCGTCGTGCGCCTCCTGCGGAGCGGAGCTGTTCCGCCGCTCGGCCAGCTCCGCCGCCTGCAGGGCGCCGTGATGGGCCGCCCCGTCGACGCCGATCGCCAAGCCCGACACGACCGACACGCCCGCCGCCCCCAGGAAGGCTCCGAGCTCCCAGGCGTCGGCCAGGCCGTGCACCGACGCCGCCCTCGTGCCGACCACGGCGACCCGGGGGGCGCGGAGCGCCTCGGACCCTTCGCCTTCGATGAACAGCACGGCGGGCGCATGGGGAATGTCGTCGGCGATGGGGTAGCGGGGGTCCTTCGGCGTCAGGACCATCGTGCCTCGACGGGCGGCCCGGGCGGCCAGGGCGGCCGCTTCCTCGGGGCCGACTCCGGCCAGGCGCGCCAACGCCGCATCCGCCAATGTCACAGGACCTCCTCCCGGAGCCCGGCGGCCAGAAGGATGTGTTCGGGAGTGATCGCGGCCCGTCCCTCGAGATCGGCCAGCGTGCGGGCCACCCGATGGACGGCGGCCAGGCCCCGGCCACTCCAGTTCCGCCGCTCCGCCACTTCCCGGAGGGCGTCCGCGGCCGAGCCGTCGAGCGGGATGGCCCGCCCCAGCGCCCCGGCCGGGACGCGTGCGTTGCGGCGCCAGTGCCATCCCCGGTAGCGGGAACGCTGCCGGGCCATCGCCTCCGCCACCCGGGCCTGCACAACCGCCGACCCCGGACCCGGAGGCGCGCCCGGCGCAGCCGGACCCAGCGCCACCCGCAGGTCGAACCGGTCGACCAGCGGCGCCGAGAGCCGTCGCCGGTACCGGCTCCGGTTGGACTCCGAGCACACGCAGTCCGGCGGGCCGAGGCCACAGGGACAAGGGTTCGACGCCGCGATCAGGAGGAAGTCGGCCGGGAAGGTGAGCGCCCCACCCTGGCGGGAGATCCGAACCACCCGGTCTTCCAGCGGCTGGCGGAGCGCGTCGAGCACGGTCGGGGCGAACTCGGCCAGCTCATCCATGAACAGGATTCCACGGTGGGCCAGCGTCACCTCTCCCGGCCGGGGGCGGCCGCTGCCACCCCCGACGAGGGCGGCGGCGGACGCGGTGTGGTGGGGAGCGCGGAAGGGTCGGTTGACCACGAGGCGGCCGCGGATCGAATGGCCGGCGGCGGAGTGGATCCTCGTGACATCCAGCGCCTCGTCGGGTTCGAGCGGAGGGAGGATCGAAGGGAGGCACCGGGCCAGCAGCGTCTTGCCCGCTCCGGGCCGCCCCACCATGAGCAGATGGTGGCCCCCGGCGGCCGCCACCTCCAGGGCCCGTCGCCCGCCGGCCAGGCCGCGCACGACGCACAGGTCGGGCGCGTCGTGGTCGTCGTCGCCCGGTTCGCCTGCGTCGGGGGCTTCGACCGGCGACCGGGGCACGGCCGCCCAGTCACCCTCGCCCTTGAGGGCATCCCGGGCCTCCACCAGTGTCGTGGCCGGAAGGACCCGCACGTCACCGACAAGTGCCGCCTCGGCGGCGTTGCCGGCCGGGACGAGGACGGCGGTGCTGCCGGAGCGGCGCAAGGCGTCGACCATGCCCAGGACCCCGGGGACGGGCCGGAGCGAACCGTCGAGGCCGAGCTCGCCGATGACGCCGACACCGTCGAGGACACCGCCGGGGAGCTCGTCGGACGCCGTCATCAGGCCGAGGGCGAAGGGGAGATCGAGGCCCGGGCCCGATTTCCGCACTCCGCTGGGGGCCAGGTTGACCGTGACCCGGCGCAGCGGCCAGCTGAGGCCGGACGACAGGAGGGCGGCCCGGACCCGGTCGCGCGACTCGCGCACCGCGGCATCGGGCAGGCCCACGAAGGTGTATGACGGCAGCCCCGTCGACACATGGACCTGGACGTCGACGATCAGACCCTCCACGCCGAACAGCATGGCGCTGCGCACGCAAGCCAACATGACCCCTCCCGGAGACGGCGAACCGTTGGAACGGGAGGGCCCGGAACCGGGGCGACCTCGACGGC
>JAUZEX010000663.1 GCA_030838815.1 Actinomycetota bacterium | reverse complement strand
GGAGAGCCGGGCGCGGCTGGAGGCTGCCCACCCGCAGAACGCCGTCCGGCTCATTCTTCCACGCGATGCCGAGCCGGGGGATCGCTACCAGCGGGCCCGGGAGACGTTCGAGCAGTGGCGCGCCGACGGGGTGCTCGCCGCCGATCCGCCCCAGCTCTACGTCTACCGGATGACCTTCACCGACTCCGGGGAGACAACCGGAGGCCCCCGCCGCATGACCGGCGTGGTCGGTGCCCTGGCCCTGTCGCCGCCGGGCGAGGGCACGGTGCTCCCCCACGAGCGGACGATGCCGAAGGCCAGGAGCGACCGGCTCGACCTGATGCGGTCGGTGCGGGCCAACCTCGATCCGGTGTGGGGCCTGTCGCTCTCGTCGGGCCTGTCGGAGTTGATCGAGCCGGTGATCGCGGCCGGCGGTGCGGCGGTGTCATGCGTCGACGAGGACGGCGTCGAGCACTGCCTCTTCCCGGTCGCCGGCGAGCTGGTCGAGCGCATACGGTCCGCCATCGCCGCCGCGCCGCTGGTCATCGCCGACGGCCACCACCGCTACGAGACGGCGCTGGTCTACCAGGAGCAGCAGCGGGCGGCGGGCGTCGACGATCCCGGCGCCGACCGCATCATGATGCTGGTGGTCGAGCTGGCCGAGGAGCAGCTGGTGGTGCGGCCGATCCACCGTCTCCTGTGGGGCGTCGGCGCCCACCTGCGGGCCCGCCTGGCCGAGGTGTGCGACGTCGTCCCGGCCGGGCCCAACACGGCCGACGGGGTGCGCCAGCTGGTGTCCGACATGGACCGCACCGCCTCGATGGGCCTCGTCGACGGGGACGGGCTGGCCCGCCTCACCCCCCGGCTCGACGTCCTCGGCCCGGCGGTGGCCGAGCTCCCCGAACCGCTGCGGGACGTCGACGCCGCCCGGTTCGACGCCGTGCTCGACCGGATCGGTGCACCGGGCGAGATCGACTACCGCAACGACGCCGTCACGGTGGCGGCCATGGTGGCGAAAGGGGCGGCCGACGCCGCCGTCCTCCTCCGGCCGGTGTCGGTGGCGCAGATCGACACGGTGGCCGAGGCCGGCCTCCGCATGCCGCAGAAGACGACGTTCTTCCAGCCGAAACCGCTGACCGGCCTCGTATTCCGTTCGCTCGACCTCGGCTAGAGAGACGCCGGGTCAGCTGGTCGCCAGGTCGACCTCCACCTCGGCCGGGCTGCAGGTGCGACACGGCGCCAGCCCGGCGGCGGCCGCCTGTTCCGGTGTCATCCTCCGCAGGTCGCGCCCGGCCACCAGCTTGCAGCTCGGTCGGTGGTAAGCATTTGGACCGGCGACGACCAGAGCCCCGCCGGCATCTGCGCCGTTGGAGATGGGCCCGCCAGTCATCCGCTCCAGGATGGCCCGCAGCTCGACGAGGTTGGCCTCCAGCTGCACCCGGTCGGCCCGCTGGCTCTGGATGACCATGAGCCCGACGCCGATCACCACCAGTGCCAAGCCGGCGATGCCGCCCGAGATGAGGTAGGGGAACTGCTTGCGGATGTCGTTGTAGGTGGCGGCGCCGTTCCACCCGCCCCAGATGAGGCCGAGCCCGGCGACGCAGAAGGCCAGCCCCATTTTGCCGCCCAGGCTGTTCCACCGCAGCTTCATCGTTGGTCGCTCTCCTTCTTCACGCCGGAGTCCCGAGGTACGTCTCCCGGATGCTCCCGCTGTGGATCTCGTCGCCCGAGCCCTGATAGACGAGCGTGCCCTTCTCCATGATCAGGGCCCGGTCGGCGTAGGGCAGGACGCCGACGTTCTGCTCCACCAGTACGACGGTCACGCCGTCGTCGTTGATTCGGTCGACAACGGAGAACACGGTCTGGGTCAGCGCCGGCGACAGGCCCAGCGACGCTTCGTCGACCAGCAGCAGTCGGGGCCGGGACATCAGCGCCCGGCCGATGGCCAGCATCTGCTGCTCACCGCCGGAGAGGGTCCCGGCCAGTTGCTCCGACCGCTCGGCCAACCGCGGAAAGTAGTTGAAGCAGAGCTCCCGCGACTCCTCGACCTGCTTGTGATGGCGGCGTTTCGTCCACGCCCCGAGCCGAAGGTTGTTCGCCACCGACAGGTCCGGAAAGACACGGCGCCCCTCCGGCACGAGAGCGATCCCGAGCGCGACCCGTTCCGCCGCCGACGTCTTCGTGATGTCGGCGCCGTCGAAGCGGATGGTGCCCGCCTCCGGTCTGAGGAGCCCGGCGATGGTGGCCACGGTGGTGGTCTTGCCTGCGCCGTTGAGGCCGAACATGACCGCCGTCTCGCCCTCCTCCACGGCGAAGCTGATCCCCATCAGGACGGGGAAGCCGTAGCCGACACGGAGCCCTTCGACTTCCAGCAGGCTCATGACGGCGCGCCCTCGTGAAGCACTTCCTCCGCTTCCTGACCCAGGTAGGCCCGGATCACCTCCGGGTCCGACCGCACCGCGTCGGGCGTGCCCTCGGCCAGGAGCTCACCGAAGTTGAGGCAGTAGACGTAGTCGCAGACCTGGACCACCAGCGGCACGTGGTGCTCGATCATGACCACGGTGAGGTCGAACTCGCGGCGCAGCTCGAGCAGGGTGGCGCCGAAGGCGTGGGCCTCCTCCGGGCCCATGCCCGACGTCGGCTCGTCGAGCAGCAACAGGTCGGGATCGGTGGCCAGCACCGCTCCGAGCTCGACCCGTTTGAGGACGCCGTAGGGCAGCCCGGCCACCCGGGTGTCGAGCAGATCGCCCAGCCCGAGGATCGCGGCCAGGGCTTCGGCCCGGGCCCGGAGCCGTCGCTCGGCGGCGAAGGTGCCCGGCAGGCCCACCATCCCGGCCAGGGCCGAGTAGCCGGCCTCGAGGTGCTGGGCGGTGAGGAGGTTCTCCCCCACCGTCGCGCTCTTCACCAGCCCCACGTTCTGGAACGTCCGGCCCATCCCCAGCGCCGTACGCTCGTGGACCGGGAGCTGCGTGATGTCGCGGCCCTTGAACCGGACGCGACCGGAGTCGGGCCGGTAGAAGCCGGTGATGATGTTGAAGGTCGTCGTCTTGCCTGCGCCGTTGGGGCCGATGACGCCGA
>JAUZEX010000654.1 GCA_030838815.1 Actinomycetota bacterium | reverse complement strand
AGCACGACCGGCGCCACCAGGCCGGGCTGGTCGCCGGTGCCGGGGACCTCGACGGCCCGGTGCCCGGACCGGGCCCGTTGGAGGAGGGCCTCGACCCGGGGATGGCGGCGGGCCGCCGCCCCGGGGATCCGGTCCACATTCTCGGCCGCCACCGCGGCCGCCAGCGGGTGGCCGGCGGCGTCCTCGACGAGGACGTCGCTGCGGATCACATCGGCCAGCTTCCGGGTGATGGCCTCCAGACTCTCGCCGGCCAGCAGGAGCCGCATCAGGTCGCGGTGGACGTCCTCCGCCCGCCGGGCGACGCGCTGGTCCTCCTGGAGGCGCTCGACGCGCTGCTCGAGCGCCGCGGCCCGGGTCACGGCCCGTTCCCGCAGCCGCCTCGACTCCACGGCCAGCGCCGCCTGGTTGGCGATCGTCTCCATGAGGACGACCTCGTCGGCGGCGAACACCCGCCGCTCCCGGCTGTAGCAGGTGAGCACCCCCAGCGACCCCTCCGAGGCCACCAGCGGCAGGGCCAGGATCGAGCGGTAGCCCTGCTCGGCGGCCACCACCTCCCATCCCAGGCAGGTCACGTCGGCCCGGATGTCGACCAGGGCCACCGGCCGCAGCGTCCGGAACGCCCGGCTCGACGGTCCTTCGGCCAGCTCGCCGGGCCGGATCAGGGGCGGCCGGGCGGCGTTGACCTCGGCCACGTAGGACGGGCGCAGCCCGTAGAACCCCCGGATGAGGAGCTTCTCGTTGCCGTCGTCGGGCAGCAGCACCGAGCAGTAGTCGAAACTGGTCAGCTGGGCCACCGTGCCCGCGATCAGGTTCAGCAGGTCGTCGAGCGGCACGCCGCGGTTGACGGCCCGGACGAACTCGCAGATGGCGTCGAGCCAGGCCGACAGCTCCGGGCGCGCTGCGCCCCGGGCGGGCTGATCGACGTCGCCGAGCGCGACCGTTCGGACCGAGCGAGCCACCGCGTCCCCCCTTCTGCCGACGCGACGGCGACACGTTAGCGCCCTGTGGCGGGCCACAACGACGGACGGGCAGCCTTGTCCCCGCCCCCATGGTGGCGGCCCAACGGCCGTCCCTATTCTCAGCCGCGAAGGCAGACCCGACGAGTGCGACGAGGAGCCTGCGATGGTGAAGCCGATCCTCCAGATCTATCCCGTCATCCCCGCCACCAGGCAGGAACGGGAGGAGATGCGCCCCATCGGCCGCAACGTCGAGCGCTACCACCAGCTGCTCGGCGAGTGGCACGAGATCGTGAAGGCCGCCGACCGCCTGGGCTTCTGGGGTGTGGCCACGGTCGAGCACCACTTCCACTCCGAGGGGTACGAGGTCGGGCCGAACCCCGGCGTCCTCAATGCCTACTGGGCCGCCATCACGGAGCGGGTCCGGATCGGCCAGCTGGGCTACGTGATGAGCGCCCAGAACCCGATCCGGGTGGCGGAGGAGACCGCCATCCTCGACCACCTGACCGATGGCCGCTTCTTCATCGGGTTCGCCCGCGGCTACCAGGCCCGGTGGACGAACATCCTCGGCCAGCATCTCGGTGCCAAAGCGACGTTGTCGCCCGCCGGGCTGGATGCGGACAAGCTGGCGGCCTGGACGGAGGAGCAGAAGGCCACCCGGATCGACGACGACCGGGTCAACCGGGAGGTCTTCGAGGAGCAGGTCGACTTCGTGCTGCGGGCCTGGGCCGACGACAGCATCGAGTCGAAGGGGCGGTGGCAGATCCCCTTCCCCTACGAGGAGGGGATCGACTGGACCATGACCGCCACCCGGGAGATCGGCGCCCCGGGCGAGATGGACGAGGAGGGCCGCATCCGCCGGGTCAGCGTCTGCCCCGCCCCGCTGACGAACCCGCACCCGCCGATCTTCGTGTCGTCCAACGCCAGCCGGGAGACGGTCGAGTACTGCGGACCCCGGGGGTTCATCCCCGCCTACTTCACCAAGATCGAGAAGGCTGAGGCCCACGCCCGCGCCTACGTCGACGCCGCCCGGCTCGGTGGTCGGGACTACGCCTTCGGCCAGAACCAGGCCATCGTGCGCTGGGGCAACATCGCCCCGTCGATGGAGCAGGCCCGCCGCAACGTCGAGGCGTGGGACGTCGACATCTTCCGCGACCTCTACGGCGGCACCACCCCGATGGCCTGGGACCCGGCCCACCCGGTCGACTCGGTGCTGGCCAGCGGCCTGTGGGCCATCGGCACGCCGGAGCAGGTCCGCGACCACTACGTCGAGGAGTGGAAGCGGATGCCGTCGGAGTACGTCGTCATCATCTACCACTTCGCCCAACAGCCCTTGGACTCCGTGCTGGAGAACATGGAGCTGTGGATGGAGCACGTGAAGCCGGCGCTCGACGAGCTGACCGCCCACTACGAGAGCTAGAGGCGGGCCACCATGGGCTTCGGAGGCGAGGACATCGTCCGCGACTACATCGCCAGGTACTCCAACTGGGGCCGGTGGGGCGAGGAGGACCAGCTCGGCGCGCTCAACTACGTCGGCCCCGATCAGATCGTCGCCGCCGCCGGCCTCGTCCGCCAGGGGCGGGTCGTGTCGATGGGGCTGCCGCTCGACCTGCGGGGCCCACAGGTCGGCGCCTTCCGGTCCAACCCCCTCAACCTGATGACGGCCACCGGCACCGACTACGTCGCCGGCCTCCAGGACCCGCTGCCCGCCGACTGGGGGCCGGCCTTCGGCTTCGGCTTCGCCGACGACTTCCTCGTCATGCCCAACCAGTCGGGCACGCAGTGGGACAGCCTCGGCCACATCTTCTTCGAGGGGAAGATGTTCAACGGCTTCGACGCCGGCCTCGTCACCGCCAACGGCGCCCAGAAGAACAGCATCGCCGCCTGCCAGGACCGGATGATCATGCGGGGTGTGTTCCTCGACGTCGCCCGGCACCACGGCGTCGAGGCGCTCGAGCCGGGTTACGCCATCACCCCCGACGACCTTGACGCCACGGCCGCCGCCGAGGGCGTCGAGGTGCGGACGGGCGACTGCGTGATCGTCCGCACCGGGCTGCTCGGGGCCCGCCGGGGGAAGTGGGGTGACTACTGCGCCGGGCCGGCGCCGGGACTGTCGCTGCACACGGCGCCGTGGCTGGCCGACCACGAGGTGGCGGCGGTCGCCACCGACACGTGGGGCTGCGAGGTGCGGCCCAACGAGATCGAGCTGTTCCAGCCGCTCCACATCGTCGCCCTCGTTCACATGGGGCTCCACTTCGGCGAGATCTGGGACCTCGAGCCGATCAGCGCCGACTGCGCCGCTGACGGCGTGTACGAGTTCCTGCTGTCGGCCCAGCCGCTGCCGATCAGCGGCGCCGTCGGCTCGCCCCTCAACCCGCTGGCCGTCAAGTAGCGCCGGTGGACTGGTCGCTCTCCGCCGAGCAGCGCCACTGGCGCGACACCGCCCGGGCCTACGCCACCGAGGTGGTGGCGCCCCGCGCCCCGGAGCTCGACGCCCTGGCCGACCCCGAGGCGGCGTTCTCCTGGGACCTCGTCGACGCCGCAACGGAGTACGGCCTGCGCCTGGCGCCGCTGCCGCCGGCCTTCGGCGGGGGCGGGACCGATTTCCTGACCAACGCCGTCATGCTGGAGGAGATCGCTGCCGCCGATCTCGGCATGTCGGTGGTGCTGGCCCAGACGTGGAAGTTCGCCCAGCTGCTCATGGAGCTCGGCACGGCCGACCAGCACGAGCGCTGGCTGCGGCGCCTCGTCGACAACCGCCGCGGCCTCATGGCGGCGTCGTTGACCGAGCCGCAGGGCGGGTCCGACAACGTGCTGCCCTACGCCGGCGTCGACGGCGGAATGCAGATGAGCGCCCGCCGCGTCGACGGCGGCTGGATCCTCAACGGCCAGAAGCACTACATCTCCAACGCCAACCGGGCCGACTCGATCATCGCCTTCGCCCGCACCGACCCCGACCGGCCCGTCCGCTCCGGGGTGAGCATGTTCGTCGTTCCCGCCGACAGCCCCCAGGTCCGCTTCGGGGTGATCCACGACAAGCTGGGGGAGCGGCTGGCCAACAACTCCGAGATCTTCTACGAGGACGTCTTCGTTCCCGAGGCGGACCTGCTGGGTCAGGAGAACGAAGGCCTGGCCGACGTCGCCCGCCTCCTGCGGGGCTCCAACGCCTACGCCGCCGCCTGCACCATCGGCGTGGCCCGCACCGCCTTCGACCGGGCGCTGCGCTACACCAGCCAAAGGGTGCAGGGCGGGCGGCCGGTGCTCGACCACGACGACATCGGGGTCCAGTTCGCCGAGATGTACGCCCAGCTGGAGATGGCCCGGACGTACGTCTTCCGGGCCGCCTGGGCCGCCGACCACGCCAAGTCGTTCGACCCCAAGATGGCGGCGGTTCCGAAGCTCGTCGCCTCCCAGATCGCCTTCGACGTGACCCGGGCTTCGCTCGAGATGTTCGGCGGCTCAGGCGTCATGCGGGACACGGGAATCGAGAAGCTGATGCGCGACGCCACGATCTTCCTCCATTCCGACGGCACGAACACGGTGATGCGCAAGAAGATCGCCGCCGACCTCCGCACCCGGGTCGGCAACGGAGCCGCCGACTCGCTCTGGGACTGGTGATCCGGGCCGCGGTCCTCGACCGCTTCGGCGCCGACGTCGTCGTGCGCGACGTCGCGGAGCCGGTCCCCGGGCCGGGCGAGGTGCTCGTGGCAGTGGAGGCCTGCGGCGTGGGCCTCACCCTGGAACGGGCGAGGACGGGCGCCCTCGGCGGCACGACACCGCGCGTCGTCGGCCACGAGCTGGGCGGCACCGTCGCCGCTCTCGGCCCCGGCGTCACCGGCTGGCAACCCGGTGACCGCGTCACGGCATCGTTCTACCTGACGTGCGGAACGTGTCCGATGTGCGCCGGCGGCCGCGAAACGCTGTGTACGGCCTGGCGGGGCTACGTCGGCCTCCACGTCGACGGCGCCCTGGCCGAAGCGGTGGCGCTGCCGGCCGCCAACCTGGTCCGGGTGCCGGACGGCGTCGGTCTCGACGAGGCGGCCATCGCCGCCGACGCCATCGCCACGCCGTACCACGTCTTCGTCGAACGGGCGCCGCTCCGGCCGGGCCAGACAGTGGCCGTCATCGGCGCCGGTGGCGGTGTCGGCGTGCACATGGCCGCCATGGCCCGGGCCTTCGGGGCCCGGGTGGTGGCCATCGAGCGCGACGCGGCGAAGGAGAAGCGACTGTCGGAACTCGGCTTCGACGTCGTGTGGAACCCCGGCGACGAGGCCGACTGGGCCGACGACCTCATCGGCGTCCTCGACGGCAAGGTCGACGTCTGCGTCGACATGGTTGCCTCGACCGCCACGCTGGCCAACGGCGCCCGCCTCACCGGCCGGGGCGGCACCTTCGTGGTCGTCGGCTTCCAGCCCGGCACGTCGCTGATGCTCGACCCCGCGGCCCTGATCCTCGACGAGGTCGTCGTCACCGGCAGCCGCTACGCCACCCGGGCCGAGATCGCCCGTACGCTGGCGCTCGTGGCGCAGCGCCGGGTGGAGCCGGTCATCGGGGCCCGCTTCGCCCTCGACGACACCGCCGAGGCCTACCGGGCCATGCAGCACAACGAGGTCTTCGGCCGCATCGTGGTCGACACGCGGCGGCCGTGAAGATCCGCATCGGCGTCAGCCTCGGCATCGACGGCGACACCGACCCCTCGGCGCTGGCCGAGGCCGTGGCGGCCATGGAGGAACTTCGGTTCGACTCGCTGTGGCTGGCGGAGCGGATCACCACGCCGACCCCCGACCCGGTTCCCGGCCTGGGATTCGCCGCCGCCCTCACCCGCCGGCTGAAGCTCGGCACCGGCGTGATGGTCCTCCCGGGCCGCAACCCGGCGGTGGTGTCCAAGCAGCTGGCCACCCTCGACCGGCTGTCCGGCGGCCGCCTGCTGGTGACGTTCGGGCTGGGCGGCGAGGCGTCGGAGCGGGCCGCCTTTCCCATACCCCCCGACCGGCGCCGGGGCGACGTGTTCGACGAGAGCCTGGTGCTGGTCCGCCGCTACGTGGCGGGCGAAGCGGTCGACGGCGTCGTCGTGGGCCCCCCGCCCGTCCAGCGCCCGCTGGAGTTCTGGGTGGCCGGGACCGTGCCCGCCGCTCAGCGGCGAGCCGGCCGCCTGGCCGACGGCTGGCTCACCAGTCTCATCACCCCCGACGAGGCCCGCCGGGGCCGGGAGGTGGTGGAGGCGGAGGCCGAACGGGCCGGGCGGAGGGTGGACCCGGAGCACTTCGGGGTCAGCGTGGCCTACGCCGAGAAGGCGATCCCGGCGCCGCTGCAGGCGACGATCGCGGCGCGGCGGCCCGGCGTCGATCCCGCCACCCTGGTCCCGGTCGGCCTGCCGGCGGCGGCGGCGCTCATCCGCGACTACGTCGCGGCGGGGTTCTCCAAGTTCGTCGTGCGCCCGGCGGCCCCGCCCGCTGACTGGCCCGAGACGCTGGTCGCCATGGCGGCGGAGTTTCTCCCGCTGCAAGCGTGACCTGGGAAGATCCGGGGCGGCAGGCGCCCGAGCGCCCGCCAGGAAGGAGACTCGGGGTGGCCGGCGAGCACGAACGGACGGCGCTGGGGATCGTCATGGCCCTCGAGCGGGAAGACCCGGGGGCGCTGCCGGCGCTCCTCTACGGCGACGACGGGGAGCCGGTCGACGACCTCGAGCTGATCGTGACGCTGGGCCGGCTCTGCGCCTATCTCGCCGGCCGCATCGGCGCCGCCGCCGAACCGCCGGTCGACGCCGCCGCCGTCCTGAGCGAGATGGCCCTGCAGTGGGGCGGGAACGGGTAGGGCGCGCCCGGAGGGATTCGAACCCCCGACCCTTGGCTTAGAAGGCCACTGCTCTATCCACCTGAGCTACGGGCGCCTGAGTTGCTCCCACCCAGGTTACCGAGGCGCCTGTCGGGGACGGCGGGACTTTCGCCCCGGGCCTCGAGTTCCCGAAACCGCCCAAACCGGGCAGGAAGGGATAATTCGGGCGTCGAACCGTCCCCCCACGATGTCCTCTCCGTCCTCTCCCACGCGCCCTGGGCGCCGCGCTCGCCTCGCCCCCCTGACGGTGACCGTCGTGCTGGCCGTCGCCCTCCTGCGCCCCGACGCCCGGGCGGCCACGGGTCCGGTGGCCGCCGGACCGTCGACGTCCACCACCATCCCCCCGGACGGGTCGACGCCCACGCCGGTCGAACCCGGCCCGTCGACCGACGCCGACGTCACCTGGGGGACGGGCCTGACCACCGATGGCCGGGCCGAGCGGGTGGCGGCCATCACCGTCGTCGGGAGCCGGGTCTACCTCGGCGGCGACTTCACGGTCATGACGCCCCCGGGCGCCAAAGCGATCGCCCCGCCGACCCCGACCCCGACCCCGCCGCCGACGCCGACGCCGCCGGCGACGGCCCCGGCGGGCCTGCTGCGGACGGAGCCGCCTGGCGTCGTCCGGCACCCTCTGGCCGCGCTCGACGTCGACAAGCACACCCTCCTGCCCTGGGATCCCGACGCCGACGACGCCGTGCACGCCCTGGCCCTGTCGGCCGACAGCACCCAGCTCTACGTGGGCGGTGACTTCGACCACATCGGCGGGAGGCCCGCCTCCAAGCTGGCCCGCATCGACCTCGTCACCGGCAAGCTCGACCCGACCTTCCACCCCGGCGTGCGGGGGAGCGTCCGGGCGCTGGCCCTGGCCGGCGACCGGCTCTATGTCGGCGGAACCTTCACCACCGTGGCCGGGCCCGCCGGCGCCGAGGGGCGGCCCAAGCTCGCCGCCCTCGACGCCGCCACCGGCGATCTGCTCCCCTGGATGCCCCCGGCCCTCGGGCCCGGCCGCTATGTCAGCCACGCCGGAACCCCGGTGCGGACCGAGTCGCCCGGCGACGTCCTCGCCCTTGCCGTGGCGCCCGCCGACGGCCTGGTCTATGTCGGCGGGAACTTCCTCGACTTTGCCGGCCGGAGCGCGCTGGTCGTCCTCGACCCCGTCACCGGGCAGGCCGCTGCCCCGCAGTGGAACCTCCGGCGCCCGATCTTCGACCTGGCCCTTTCACCGGCCGACGGCCAGACCGTGTTCGCCTCGGCCGGCGGGTCAGGCGGCCAGGTGTACGCCTTCCGCTCCACCGAACCCCAGCGGCCCGTCTGGGCCACCTGGGTCGACGGCGACGCGCCCGGGGTGGCCGCCTCGGCCACGGACGTCTACCTGATGGGCCACTACGACTACGCCGGTCCGGCCAACGACCTGCGCCATCACCTGGCCGCCTTCAACGCCGACAACGGCGCCGTCGCCGACTGGAACCCGACCGCCAACACTCCCTACGGCGCCTTCGCCGCCGCGGTCGGAGCGGACCATGTGTTCGTGGGCGGCGAGTTCACCCGGATCAACGGCCACCCTCAACCGGGCTTCGCCCAGTTCGCCTTACCGGCGCCGCCGCCGCCGATCCCCACCCCGAAGCCCCGCTCAGGCTGAGAACCTCCTGAAGATCGGGCAAGTTTCGGGCGGTCACGCTCCCTCGCCGTCCGTAGCGCAGAACACGGCCAGTGAGCCCCGGCGGCCAGAGTCGCCCAAGCGTTAGCGGCATTGCCGCGCTCCGCGACCTCGATTGAGCGCGGCGGGCCGAAACCCTTCCTGGGCCGTCGGGCTCGAGCGGCAGCTGGGTCCTTTTTGTGACGGTCCGTCCGTAAGCTCCCCGTCACCAACGAAGGATCAGGAAGGACTACACGAATGCTGAAGCGATTCTTCACTGCATTGCTGGCGGGGACGTTGTTGCTCTTCGGGGGCGCCGGCGTGGCCTACGCCAAGGGCGGCGGCGGGGGATCCGACCGCGATGGCGGCGGGAGGTCGGGCAGCTCGCACGAGAGCGGCGGGAGGTCGGGCGGCTCCCGCGACAACGGCAGCCACCACTCCGACTCCGGCAGCCACCACGAGTCCCGCTCGTCGCACGACTCCGACTCCGGCGGCCATCACGGCGACTCCCGGGGTGGCCACGACAGCGGCCGGACCCGCCACGACCACGACAGTGACCGCGGCCACGACGGGCGCTCCCGCGGCGGCTACTCCTACGGCTACTACGGGTACCCGGGCTACTACGACGGCGGCTACTACGACAGCTGCGGCTCCTCCTACGACGGCTGCGGCTCCTCCTACGGCGGCTGCTCCAACAGCTGCAGCTCGTACGGCGACGACCCCTACGACCAGGGCTACTCCGACTGCCGCTCCGACCCCTACCGGGACCACAACCGCTACCGCCAGGCCTGCCGCTACTACCAGGACTGCACGAACTACCCCCGCTGCAAGGACTGAGGGCGACGTCCGCCGGGCCGGCCCCGGGCCACGGACGTCATAGCGCTCGGGAGGAGCCGCGAAGTTCGCCTCGACGGGGGCACTGTGGCCGCGGTAGCTTCAGCACCGTTGTGAGATCAGAGTGACCAGCGAGGCCGCTGACTTCTGAAGGCGGTCAGGTCACCACTGATCGTTGAAGTCGCAGTCGGTGTTGAAGGTGCGCTGATCGGGCGGAGGGACCCAGTGGCCAGCATGGGTTTCCGCGGCGCGGTGGTGAGACGGGGCGTGGCGATGGCGGTCGCGGCGCTGACCGCCACCGCGGTGGTGGGCACGTTCGTCGTGCGCGCCCCCGAACGGGCGACGGCGTCGGGCACGGCGGGCTACTGGCTGGTCGGCGTCGACGGCGGCGTCTTCAACTACGGCGAGGCGCCGTTCTACGGATCGACGGGCTCCGTCCCGCTCAACAGCCCGATCGTCGGATTCGTCCCCACGCCGTCGGCCGGCGGGTACTGGATGGTGGCGGGCGACGGCGGAATCTTCGCCTTCGGCGATGCCTCCTTCTTCGGGTCGATGGGCGGCAAGCCGCTCAACCGGCCCATCGCCGCCATGGCCGCCGCCCCCGGCGGCCGGGGCTACTGGCTGGTGGCCAGTGACGGAGGGGTCTTCGCCTTCGGCGAGGCGCCGTTCTTCGGGTCGCTGGCGGGGGAGAAGCTTTCCCGCCCCATCGTCGACTTCGCCGCCACCCCGTCGGGCCAGGGGTACTGGATGGCGACCAGCGACGGGGCGGTCTACGGCTTCGGCGACGCCGGATACTACGGCTCGGTCGGCAACATCGACCTGAGCCGGCGCATCCAGGCCCTGGCCCCCACCCCGAGCGGGCACGGATACTGGCTGGTGGCCGGCGACGGCGGCATCTTCGCCTTCGGCGACGCCGGCTACTTCGGCGCCGCCTCCGGCAAGACCGACAAGCGGGTCATCGACATCGCCGCCACCGCCACCGGGCGGGGCTACTACCTGGTGACGTCCAACGGGCAGGTCTTCCCGTTCGGCGATGCCACCCCCTACGGCGACGCCTCGAAGGCCAACCTGGCCAACCGGATCACGGCCATGTCGGCCGTGAACCCGTCCGCCGCCCGGGCCTCCGCCGGCGGACTGGCCGCCGTCGACGACTCCGCCGCCGGCGACGAGGACGCCCCGATCAACATCGACGTTCTCGGCAACGACCGGGCGCCGGCCGGCGGCGGGTCCCTGAGCCTGCAGAGCGTCACCCCGCCGCAGCACGGCCGGGCCCAGATCGCCGAGAACCGCGTCGCCTACCAGCCCGACGCCGACTACCACGGCCCGGACACCTTCACCTACACGGTGACCGACGCCGGCGGGGGCTCCGCCACCGGCACCGTCCATCTCGACCTGGCGCCGGTCGACGACCGGCCCGAGGCCGTCGACGACCAGGCCAACATCACCGACGGCGCCCCGACCGCCATCGACGTCACCGCCAACGACCGGGGCCTCGGCGACGGGCTCAAGGACGTGGCGGTCACCCAGAATCCGGCCCATGGGCAGGCGGTGGTCCAACCCGACCACAAGATCGGCTACACGCCCACCAGCGGCTTCAAGGGCACCGACACCCTCGAGTACCGGGTGACCGACACCGATGACGAATCATCGACGGGCAAGGTCACGATCACCATCGGCGGGACCAACCATGTGCCCGTGGCCGTCGACGACGGCCTCACCATCCGGTCGGGCCGCCAGAGCACGCCCCTCGACGTGACGTCCAACGACAACGTCCCCGACGGCGCCCGGGAGGTCCGCTTCGCCGGCCCCGACGGCGCCCCCACCGACGCCCCTGACATGGCCACCCCGGCGGGCGGCATCGCCCGCCGCAACGGTACGAGGATCTCCTACACCGCACCCGCCGGCGCCTTCACCGGATCCGACTCGTTCCCCTACGTCGTGATCGACAACGACGGCGAGGTCAGCAAACCGGCCACCGTGCGGGCCAGCGTGGTGATCAACAAGGCGCCCCAGGTGAAGGACGGCACCGTCGCCGTCCCCCAGAACCGCCAGGCCGCCGGTTCGCTGGCCAAGCTCGGCTGGGACCCGGAGAAGGACGCGATCACCTTCTCGCTCCGCTCCAGCCCCGCCGGGCAGCTGACCCTCAGGCCCGACGGCAGCTTCCTCTACCAGGCGCCCGCCGGCGTCGACGTCGACGCCTTCAGCTTCGTGGCCAACGACGGCAACTCCGACTCCAACGAGGGCCACCTCAGCATCCAGGTGACGCAGGCCCAGGCCACGGCGGCCTCGTCGACGACCACGACCGGCCCAGCCGCGGCCGGCCCGACCACCACGACCACCGCCTCATCCACCACCTCCACGACGCGCCGGTCGACCACGCCCACGACGGGCCGGTCCACGGCCACGACGTCCTCGACGGCCACCACTGCCGCGACGGGGAAATCTCCGAACTCGTCCACGACGGCGAAGCCGACCGGGGCGTCGTCGAGCAAGCCGAAGAAGGCCCCCGGCTCCAACAACCACGGGAAGACCCCGCCGTCGGGCACCTCGCCGACGACGACGACCACGACGAAGGCGATACTCGTTCCGATGCTGCCGCTGGCCGCCGTCCCGGCCGTGGCCCGCCGCCGTCGCCGTCGCCGCCAGCCCCGCTGACGGCCGGCACCCTTTCCCACCTTTTCGCGGGGTTTTGGCTCGAAGTCCGGCATCGGTGCGCCCGCCGACGCCTCGACCGCGCCACACTGGGGACGTGCGGATCTCGGTGAAGGTCGACTACGCCGTCCGGGCGATGGTCCAGCTGGCCGCCGTCTCGTCCGACGAGCCGGTCAAGGCCGACACCATCGCCCGCGCCCAGGACATCCCGCTCAAGTTCCTGCTCGGGATCCTGTCCGACCTCAAGCGGGCCCACCTCCTGCGCAGCCAGCG
>JAUZEX010000643.1 GCA_030838815.1 Actinomycetota bacterium | reverse complement strand
GCGGGAGGCCGACGGGATGGCCATGTCAAGCCGCAACCGCAACCTGTCGCCCGCCGAACGGGAAGCGGCCACGGTGATCCACCGGGGGCTGCAGACGGGCGCCGACGTGGTGATGGCCGGGGAGCGGGACGCCGGGAAGCTCCGCCGGGTGGTGGCCAACGTGCTGACCACCGAGCCGCTGGTGCGGCTGGAGTACGCCGAGGTGGTGGCGGCCGACACGCTGGCGCCGGTCGAGGTGCTGGAGGGAGAGGTGCTGGTGGCCGTGGCCGCACGCGTGGGCGACGTCCGCCTGATCGACAACATGACCGTCCATGTCGACGTCCGGGGGGCTGACGTCGACCTCGGTGTCACCGTCGCCCCCACCGGGGAGGGTGGTCTGTGCGCCGCACGATGATGAAGTCGAAGATCCACCGGGCGAGGGTGACCGGGGCCGACCTCAACTACGTCGGCTCCATCTCCCTCGACCCCGCCCTGATGGAGCTGGCCGACATCCTCGAGTGGGAGAAGGTCGCCGTCCTCGACATCGACAACGGCGCCCGGTTCGAGACCTACGCCATCGTCGGCGGGCCCGGTGAGGTCACCCTCAACGGCGCCGCCGCCCGTCTGGTGCAGCCCGGCGACCGGGTGATCGTGATCACCTACGCCGACTACGAGGCCGCCGAACTGGAGGGCTACGCTCCGACGATCGTCCACGTCGACGACCGCAACCGGCCCGTGCCGGATCCCACCATGCCAGATCCCACCGTGACCGGCCCCGACGGTCCGGTAGCCCGGGGGTTCGGGGGTGTCCCCCGATCAGCACTGGCCGAGCTGAGTTGATCCCTGATCCGCCACGCGCCGCCCCGGCCGCAACCCAGGGGCTCGGGCGGTCGTGACCGGTGAGGGTGTCGACGTCCTCGTCCTCGGCTCCGGCGTGGCCGGTCTCACTGCCGCCCGCACCGCCGCCGAGGCCGGGCTCTCGGTCACGATCCTGACGAAGGGGGAGTTGGCGGCGTCGGCGACCCGCTACGCCCAGGGCGGCGTGGCCGCGGCGCTGTCGCCGGGCGACTCGCCCGCCCTGCATTTCTCCGACACGTTGTCGGCCGGCGGCGGGCTGTGCGACCCGGAGGCCGTGCGGGTCCTCGTCGGCGAGGGGCCCGACCGGCTCCGGGAGCTGATGGCCCTCGGTGCCTCCTTCGACCGGACGGGTGCCGGCGGAGCGGGCGCCCCCCTGGCCCTGGCCCGGGAAGGCGGCCACTCCCTGGCCCGGGTGGTCCACGCCGGCGGCGACGCCACCGGCCACGAAGTCGAGCGCGCCCTGGTCGCCGCCACCGCCGGTCACCCCGGCGTCACCGTCCACGAAGGCTGGCTTGCCCTCTCCCTCCACCTGGAGGGCGGACGGGTCGCCGGCGTCTGGGCCGCGCCCCCCGTCCCTCCGGGCGCCGGCTCTCTGACTGCCGGCTCTCTGACGGCCGGCTCCATGGCCGCGGCGGCCTCCTGCGGCGACCGGGTGTCGGCGCCCGCCGACGGGCCGGTTCTGGTGCGGGCGGACCATGTCGTGCTCGCCTGTGGTGGGGCCGGGCAGCTGTACTCGGTGACCACCAACCCGGCGCTGTCGACCGGCGACGGCGTCGCCATGGCGCTCGCCGCCGGGGCGGCCGTGGCCGATGTCGAGTTCATCCAGTTCCACCCGACCGCGCTGCACCACCCGGCCATGCCCCGGCCCCTGCTGTCGGAAGCGCTGCGGGGGGAGGGCGCGCTCCTGCGAGACGAGAATGGTGTGGCCTTCATGGCCGGCGACCACCCGCTGGCCGATCTCGCGCCCCGGGACGTCGTGTCCCGGGCCATCGCCCGCCGCCTCCTCGAGCGCGGCCTCGACCACCTCTGGCTCGACGCCACCTCGATCGAGCACTTCCCGACCCGCTTTCCCACGATCTGGGCCCACTGCCGCGACGCCGGCCTCGATCCCACCCGGGACTGGCTCCCGGTCGCCCCCGCCGCCCACTATCTCTGCGGCGGAGTCCTCACCGACGTCGACGGGGCCGCCACCCTGCCCGGCCTGTGGGCCTGTGGCGAGGTCGCCTGCACCGGCATCCATGGCGCCAACCGCCTCGCCTCCAACTCGCTGCTCGAAGGCCTGGTCTTCGGCCACCGGGTCGGAGCCGCCATCGCCGCCGGCCGCCTCGGCCCCGGACTGACCGGCGCCATGCGCGGGTTCCCCCTCGACGACACCCCACCCCCGCCCGCCCCCCCGAACCGGCGTTCCTTTTCCGCTGATAGCCCGGTAGATGAACGCCGGTTGCTGGGCTCCTCGAACCGGCGTTCTTTTTCCGCCGACAGCCCGGTAGACGAACGCCAGTTGGTGGCGGGCCTCCGGGATCGGCTCCAGCGGGACATGACTGCGTTTGCCGGCGTGCTCCGGGACGGCGCTGGCCTGGCCCAGGCCGTCCAGGCGGTGGCCGGCGTCGACGATGCCCTCGCCGCCGCGCAGGCCGGGCTCGGACCGGCCGGGGACGGCGCCGGCGGACGGGATGGCCGTGACCCTGGCGCCGTTCGGGACACCGCCGACATGCAGACACTGCTGGCTGTCGCCCGGGTTGTGGTTGCGGCCGCCACCGAGCGACTGGAGTCGCGCGGGTGCCATTACCGGCTCGACCACCCGGAGCCTCGGCAGCCGTTGGAGCGGATCGTCCATTTCGGGCCTGAGTGCCGCATCCGGGTTCCGGCTGTGGTGGCGGTCTCGGAACTGGAGCGGTGAAACGGTGACGGGCGACTTCGATCCGCCGGTGACGGCGATCAGGGAGGCAGTCGGACGGGCCCTGGCCGAGGACCTCGGCGTGCTCGGCGACCTCACGTCGACGGCCCTCATCCCGGGGGACGCGCTCGGCACCGGCCACTTCGTGGCCCGGGCGCCGGGCGTCCTGGCCGGCACCGCCGCCGCCACCGAGGTGTTCGCCCAAGTCGACCCGGCGGTGACCCTCACCTGGGCCGCCGCCGACGGCGACACCGTGGCGGCCGGACAACACCTCGGCACGGTGACCGGGCCCCTCCGGTCGGTCCTCACCGCCGAGCGCGCCGCACTCAACTTCCTGGGCCACCTGTCAGGCATCGCCACCCTGACCCGGGCCCACGTCGACGCGATCACATCAGTGGCGGGCGGCGGAGGCTGCAAGATCCGCGACACCCGCAAGACCACGCCCGGGCTCCGGGCGCTGGAGAAGGCCGCCGTCCGGGCCGGCGGCGGCGCCAACCACCGCGGCAACCTGTCCGACGCCGTCCTCGTCAAGGACAACCACCTCCGTTACCTGGAGGGTTCGAGAGGGGCCTCCGGGAGCACCATCGCCGAGGCCGTCGACCGGGCCCGGGCCCGCTGGCCGGGCGCCGTCGTCGAGGTCGAGTGCGACACCCTCGACCAACTGGCCGAGGCCAAGGCCGCCGGCGCCGACCTGGCCCTCGTCGACAACATGACGCCCGCCGAGGTGGCCAAGGCGGTGGCCCTGGCCGACGGCGCCCCGCCGATCGAGGTGTCGGGCCGCGTCACCCTGGCCACCGTGGCCGCCTACGCCGCGGCCGGCGCCGACCTCGTTTCCGTCGGCGCCCTGACCCACTCGGCGCCCGTGCTCGACATCGCCCTCGACCTCGAATAGGAACCCGGACCCAGATGCTGCTCGCCATCGACGTCGGCAACACCCAGACCGTGATCGGCCTCTTCGGCGCCGAGGACCCCGGGAACCCCGAGCACCCCGTGGACCCCGAGAACAAGGAAGGCGACCTCGTCGACCACTGGCGCATCGTCACGGTGGCGGAACGGACGTCCGACGAGTTGGCCCTTCTCCTGCGCCAGTTCATCGGCTGGCACGGGGTGACCCCGATGGAGCAGATCACCGGGATCGCCATCTCGTCGGTGGTGCCGAGCGTCACCGCCGCCCTCCGGCAGATGTCCGAGCGCCATTTCGGCGTGACACCGTGCGTCATCGAGCCCGGGGTCAGGACCGGCATGCCGATCCTGTACGAGAACCCCAAGGAGGTCGGCGCCGACCGGATCGCCAATGCCGTGGCCGCCTACGACCTCTACGGCGGGCCCAGCATCGTGGTCGACTTCGGCACCGCCACCACCCTCGACGCCGTCAGCGCCAAGGGCGAGTACCTCGGGGGAGCCATCTTTCCCGGCATCGAGGTGTCGATGGACGCCCTCTTCGGCCGGGCTGCGGGCCTCCGCAAGGTGGAGCTCGTCCCGCCCCGCAACGTCATCGGCAAGTCGACAGTGGAGTCGATCCAGTCGGGCGCCATCCACGGCTTCACCGGCCAGGTCGACCACCTCGTGCGGTGCTTCGTCCACGAGCTCGGCGACTGCACGGTGGTGGCCACCGGCGGCCTGGCGTCGCTCATCGCCCCCCTGTCCACGACGATTCAGCACCAGGAGCCGTGGCTGACGCTCTACGGTCTGCGGATCGTGTACGAGCGCAACCGATGAAACCGATGAGCTGATGGACGACGAGACCGGGGTCGAGCCGGGCGAACTCCGCCAGCCCCTCCTCCCCCACCTCGCCCTGCGACACGAACAGCTGGATGGCGGCGGTGCCGTCCCGGAGGGTGGCGAAGACGAGCTTGCCCTGGCGGCGGATCAGCAGCAGGCGCCCGGCCACCCGCACCATGACGCCGGTCTCGGAACCCGGTTCCAGGGCGTCGAACTCGGCGTGGAGCTCGGCGGCGGTGCGGTCGCGGTCG
>JAUZEX010000635.1 GCA_030838815.1 Actinomycetota bacterium | reverse complement strand
GCCCGAGGGCGAGCTGGAGCCGGGAGGCGTCCGCCGCCCCAGCGCCGGCCGCCGCCATCTCGACGAGCTCGACCGCCCGGGCCGGGTCTCCGGCCAGCAGGGCCGCCTCCGCGGCCCGCTCGGCCAGGCTGGTCCGGTCCAGGCCTCCGCCGGCGTGGGCGGGGAGCCGCCCGGCGAGTTCGAGGGCCCGTTCGTACTGCACCTGGGCTTCGGCGTACCCCGCCGCGGCCTCGGCCGCCTCGGCCGCGGCCAGGGCCGCCGAGAGGGCCCCCTCGGCGTCGCCGGCGGCATAGAGGTGCCAGGCCACCGCGGCCATGTGAGCGACTCCCGCCGGGGCGCCGACCGGCGGGACGGCCACGCTTCGACCCGTGCCGGCCGGCATGCCGGTGGGTCCGGGCCCGGCGGCCGGGCTGGTGGTGGCCAGGGTGGCGGAGAGGACCCGGCCGTAGGCGGCGTGGAGGCGGGTCGCCTCGCCGGGGAGGAGGCTGGCGTAGGCGCTTTCCCGGAGCAGGCTGTGGCGGAAAGCGTAGGTGCCGGCCGCGCCGTCGGCCTCGAGGACGTGGTGGTCGACGCATTCCCGCAGGCCGGCCAGCAGCGCCGGCTCGGCCAGCCCCGACACCTGGGCCAGGATCCGGTGCGGGACGGGCCCCACCGCCGTCGCCACTGCCCCGGCGGCGGACCGGGCGGCGGGGGAGAGGGCATCGAGCCGGGCGGAGAGGATCGGCGCCAGGCCGGCGGTCAGCGGGCGGCCGGCGCGGGCCGCCGCCAGCAGTTCCTCGACGAAGAAGGGGTTCCCCTCCGACCGGCGCCAGATTTCGTCCAGCAGCTCAGCCTCCGGCCTGGCGCCCAGGATGGTCGCCATCTGGGCCGCGACGTCGGCCTTGCCGAGGCGGTCGAGGGCCAGGAACTCCGCCCGGCGGCTCCGGCGCAGCTCGGCCAGCAGCGGCCCGAGCGGGTGGCCGGGGACGAGCGCCTCGCTCCGCACGGCGGCCACGACCAGCGGTCCCGGCCCGCCGGCCAGGTTGGCGAGCAGAAAGCCCAGGAGGTCCCGGGTCGACCGGTCGGCCCAGTGGAGGTCGTCGAGGAGCAGCACGACCGGCGATCGCCGCCCGGCCGCCTCGAGCCGGTCGAGCACCTGCTCGAAGTATCCCGGCCGGTCGCCGATCCCCCCGTCCGGCGCCCCCGCCCCCGCCGCCGTCCCCCGACCCGGGCCGGCGTCGGCCGACAACGGTCGGAGGGCCTCGACGAAGGGCCAGTAGGGCGGGCCGGCCTCGCCGCAATCGACGCACCGCCCGACGAGCACCGTGGCTCCCCGGTCGGCGGCGACGGCGGCGAACTCCTGGAGGAGGCGGGTCTTCCCGGCGCCGCTCTCACC
Organism: Actinomycetota bacterium; assembly: GCA_030838815.1. GTDB lineage: Bacteria > Actinomycetota > Acidimicrobiia > IMCC26256 > BP-133 > BP-133. Next base: position 3,316 of record JAUZEX010000635.1, on the reverse strand, counting down.
CTCCACGACGACCGCCGGGGCCCGCCCCTGCCCCGCCTCGTCCAGCGCCGCCACCAGCCGGGCGAGCTCCGCGGCGCGGCCGACGAAGGCGGACGGCGGGGCGGCGGTCACGCGTCACTCTGGCGTGTCCCCGGCGAGACGGTCAACGCCCGTCGCCGCCGGCCGGCGGCCGCCCGCCGAATAAGGGGTTCGCCCGGCGCGAATACGGCATCCGCCCGATGCCGGACATCCCGTCGGAGCGGGATGCTGGCCGCCTCCTCGCTCCCCCTCGACTCCCCCCTCGAACCAGGAGCCGGCCATGACCCGTTCACCACTCACCGCGCCCGACCTCCGCCACCTGCCCCGCTTCACCTTCGCCGGTCGGGGCTGTCGCGACCCCCGCCGCGAACCTCGCCGCCTGGCGGCCGGAACGCGGCCCCGACCCGGACCGCTGACGACCATGCCGGGCACGGTCCCGCCCGAGACGCCGACCGAGCCCTGCGCTCCCGGTGGCCGTTCGGCGGCCGACGACCGCCCCCCACCACCCGCCGCGGTACGGTCCCGCCCATGGCGGATTCCAGCGAACCCCTCGTCTGCGAACGGCGGGGCGACGCGCTGCTCGTCGGGTTCAACCGGCCCGAGAAGCGCAACGCCATCGACCTCGCCACGACCGAGGCGCTCCACCAGGTCCTGAGCGATCACGCCCGGGAGCGCTGCATCCTCGTGCTCCACTCGACCACACCGGGGATGTTCGTCGCCGGGGCCGACATCGGGGAGCTCGTCGCCCGCGACGCCGACGACGCCTTCATGGGCATCAACGTCCGGCTGTTCGAGCGGCTGGAGGCCCACCGCTGGCCGACCATCGCCGCCGTCGACGGGCCGGCGCTGGGCGGCGGGTGCGAGCTGGCCATGGCCTGCGATCTGCGGATCGCCTCCCACCGGGCCCGCTTCGCCCAGCCCGAGCTCAACCTCGGCATCCTGGCCGGGGCCGGGGCCAACTGGCGCCTGGCCCAGCTGGTCGGCCTGCCCCTGGCCCGGCGCATGCTCTACCTGGGCGAGGCGCTCGACGCCGAGGCCGCCCTCGCCGCCGGCCTCGTCGACGGCGTCCACGAGCCCGAGGCCCTCCTCGACGCCGCCATGGCCATGGTCGACACCGTCGCCGCCCGGTCCTGGCGGGCCCTCGAGCTCACCAAACTGGCCCTCCGCCTCCACCGCCCGGCCACCTCGGCCTTCGACATGGCGGCCCAGTCGCTGCTGTTCGAAAGCGACGACAAGCGGAAGCGGATGGAAAAGTTTCTCAATCGACGCAAAGGTTGACCCGACAGGGCGGTGGTCCCTTCTGTTCCTGGGTAGAGATGGGAACATGCAGGACATGGGTTTGGTGCAAGATGCGGGTTTCGTCGTTGAGTGGCAGCTGGCGGACGACGCCGCCGGCGGCGAGCGTTACCGCCTGATCGACCTGTCGGCCGAGGGACCGCGGCCCGAGATCGTCCTCCCGGAGGACCGCCCGGTCAGCACCACGTCTGGCGGCTGAGCAAACAAGCGCCACAGCTGGCAACGCCCGCACAATCAGCCCCCGGATAGGCTCTGTCGTCGTATGGACGCCCCGACGGCAGACGGCCGGCTGGTGCTCGTCGTGGACGACGAGCCGATGCTGCGCAACCTGCTGTCCCGGCTGCTGCGCATGGAGGGGTACACCGTCATCGAGGCGGAGGACGGGCAGCGCGCCCTCGAGCTCGTCGACTCCCACAGCCCCGACCTCGTTCTCCTCGACGTGATGCTCCCCGCCCGCGACGGGCTCGACGTCCTCGGCGACCTCCGCCGCACCAGCGAGGTGCCGGTGATCCTGGTCAGTGCCCTGGGCGAGGAGGCCGATCGCGTGCTCGGGCTCAAGATGGGGGCCGACGACTACGTCGTGAAGCCGTTCTCGGCCGCCGAGCTGTCGGCCCGCATCGAATCGGTCCTCCGGCGGGCCCAGATGCGGGCCACGGTGGCGCCCGGGTCGGCGAACCAGCTCGCCTTCGACGGCCTCGTGATCGACCTCCAGACCCGCGATGTCACGGTCGGGGGGGAGAGGGCGGAGATGACGGCCAAGGAGTTCGACCTCCTGGCCTTCCTGGCCGCCTCGCCCCGCCAGGTCTTCTCCCGGGAGCAGCTCCTCCGCCAGGTCTGGGGATCGTCGTCGGAGTGGCAGTCCGACGCCACCATCACCGAGCACGTCCGGCGGCTGCGGCGCAAGATCGAGGACGACCCCGACCGGCCCCGGTGGATCACCACCGTCCGGGGCGTCGGGTACCGTTTCGAGCCCTGAGCGCCAGGCGGCCGCCGCGTTCCGTATTAAGACGCTCGAAGCTGCCGCGCGCTGGGTAACGGCGTCGTCGCGACGTGGGGAACGGACACCCTGGCCGCCGAACAGGGAGTGATGGACCTGCAATCGCTGAAGCAGAACCACGTGTTCCAGGGCGCCGCCGCCGACGTCTCCCGCTCCCGGGAGCGGTCCCGGCAGCGGCGGCTGGGCCGGATCGCGCTGGTGATGGGGTTCGTCTGCGTCTGGATGTGGAACCGGATGCTCGACGGCCAGTCCGTCTTCCCGGGCCGGCCGCACCTCTCCCCGGCCATCTCCCAGGCTCTGCCCCTGCTGCTCCTCGTCGTCGTCCTCGGCGCGGCCGTCCTGCTGCCGTTCCTCGGCGCCGGGCGCTCCCCCCACGTGCTCTACCGGTCGAGCGAGATCGAGACGTCGCTCGACGATGTGAAAGGCATGCCGGTCGTCGTCGACGAGGTGGTGAAGAGCCTCAATCTCTTCCTCGCCCACAAGACCTTCCGGGAAGGGATGGGCGGCACGCCCCGCCGGGCCGTCCTTTTCGAGGGACCGCCGGGAACGGGCAAGACCTACATGGCCAGGGCCATGGCCCGCGAGGCTGAAGTTCCTTTCCTGTTCGTGTCCTCTTCGGCGTTCCAGTCGATGTATTACGGACAGACCAACCGCAAGATCCGTTCCTATTTCAAGGCGCTCCGCAAGGCCGCTCGGGCCGAGGGCGGCGCCATCGGATTCATCGAGGAGATCGACGCCATCGGCGCCTCCCGGGGCGGGATGGGCGGCTCCGGACGGGAGGGCATCGCCGGAGTCGTCAACGAGCTGCTCATCCAGATGCAGTCGTTCGACACCCCCACCGGCATGCAGAAGTTCGCGGGCAGCGTCATCGCGATGGTGAACGCCTTCCTCCCGCCGCACCGGCAGATCTCGCAGCCCGAGCCGAAGCGGGCGAACATCCTGCTCGTCGCGGCAACGAACCGCGCCGACTCCCTCGACCCGGCGCTGCTGCGCCCGGGCCGCTTC
>JAUZEX010000052.1 GCA_030838815.1 Actinomycetota bacterium | reverse complement strand
CATGACGCGCAGACCGGGGGCGCCCCGCAGCTGGGCCGCGGTGGCGGCATCGGTCCGGCGAGCAAGTTGGTAGGGGGTCGACGTCAGCTCGGTGGGAGCCCCGTATTCGTGCTCGAGCCGGTGGGCGACCACCTCGAACTGCATCGCGCCGACAGCGGCCAGGTAGGGGGAGGCGTCGCCGGTGCGGTCGTCCCGGAGCACCTGGATGGCGCCCTCCTCCTCGAGCTGGATCAGCCCGCGGCGGAACTGCTTGAAGCGGGACGAGTCCTTGGGCCGGGCCTGGGAGAAGAGCTCCGGAGCGAAGGTCGGGATCTCGGGGTAGGCGACGGGCTCGGCGGCGTAGAGCGTGTCGCCGATCCGCAGGTCGGCGGCGTTGACGAGCCCGATCACGTCTCCCGGATAGGCCTCGTCGATGGTGTCCCGATCGGCTCCGAAGACCGAGGTGGCGTACTTCGTGGCGAAGGGACGCCCTGTGGCCTCCCGGATGACGGTCATCCCCCGCTCGAACCGCCCGGAGCACACCCTGACGAAGGCCAGGCGGTCACGGTGCGAGGGATCCATGTTGGCCTGGACCTTGAACACGAAGCCCGAGAAGGGAGCGTCGAGTTGACGGCCGTGACCGTTGCGGTCGACCCGGACCGACGGGCCGGGAGCCAGGTCGACCACGGCATCGAGCACATGACGGACCCCGAAGTTGGTGAGGGCCGATCCCACGAAGAGGGGGCTGGACACGCCGGCCAGGAACGACTCCATGTCGAGGTCGGCCCCGACGGCGCGCAGGAGGTCGCACTCCTCGAGGGCCCGGCCCACGGCCGCGCTGTCGCCGGTCGCGGCCTCCCGGGGGTCGATGATCTCCTCCAGCGCTTCGGTCGTGCCCCGCACCGAGCGGGTGAAACGCACGAACTCGCCCGTCCGACGGTCGATCACTCCCCGGAAGTCCCCGGGGACGCCGACCGGCCAGGTGACGGGTGTCGGTCGCAACCCGATCAGGTCCTCGATCTCGTCGAGCAGTTCCAGCGGGTCGCGTCCGGGCCGGTCGCATTTGTTGAGAAAGGTGATGACGGGGACATTCCGGACCCGGCACACCTCGAACAGCTTGAGAGTCTGGGCCTCGATGCCACGGGCCACGTCGATCACCATGACGGCCGCGTCGGCGGCGGCCAGCACGCGGTAGGTGTCTTCCGAGAAGTCCCGGTGGCCGGGCGTGTCCAGCAGGTTGACCATGTGGTCCCGGTAGGCGAACTGCAGGACGGTCGACGTGATGGAGATGCCCCGCTGCTGCTCGAGGGCCATCCAGTCCGATGTGGCCCGCCGACGTCCGGCCCGGGCTTTCACCGCCCCGGCCTCGGCCACCGCGCCCGAATAGAGCAGGAACTTCTCGGTGAGCGTCGTCTTGCCGGCGTCGGGATGGCTGATGATGGCGAAGGTCCGCCGGCGAGCGGCCTCGCTCCACGCGTCGCCCGGTACTACCTCTGCCAATGCCATGGTGGTCGCCAGCCCGCTCATCGGGGCTCGCGCCCTCCGCTCTCGGTCTGAGCCAGTTTAACCGGCGGCCGGCCAATTCAGGCCTTGACCACCGCGAGCCCGGCCGGTCGAACCACTCGAACGGTACCGACGGACAGGCGGAACCCGGTGCCCCTCCAAATACAGTCGATTGACCGATGCCACCAAGGAGGTTGGACCGATGCTTCGCCGATGGCTTGTTTCCGTGCTCGCGGTATGCCTCGCCCCTATGGCGGCGCTGCCTTCGGGGGCGGGAGCATCCGCCCTCCGGACGGAGCGTTACCTCGTCGTCCTCAGGAATTCCGCCTCGGCCCCGGCCGTCGCTCGCACCATCACCGGGTTGGGCGCTACCGTGGAGAACCTCTTCGGAAGGGTCAACACCCTCGTGGTGTCGCTCCCGCGGCACGACCTCGGGACCCTCCGGCACGACCCCCGGGTCGCCTACGTCACGGCTGACCGACCCCTCGGGTTCCTCGACGACAGCTCGCCCGCCGCGCCGTCGGCGGTCCCCACCGGCGTCGAACGAATTGGTGCCGCGCCCGCCCTCAACCCTGACGGCACGGTGGCGGCCGCCACCGGCCCGGCCAAGAAGACGGCGGTGGCCGAGCTCGACACCGGGATCATGCCCCGGCCCGACCTCAACGTGGTCGGCCGCTACGACTGCTCCCCGTCATCCGACGGGGGCACGGTCGACGGCAACGGCCATGGGACCCACGTCGCCGGCATCATGGCCGACAAGGGCATTCCCGGCGTGATCGGCGTCTCCCCCGGCACCCCGCTCTATGCCGTCCGGGTCGTCAACGCTGACGGGTCGGGGAGCATGTCGGGCGTGATCTGCGGGCTCAACTGGGTGGCCCAGAACGCCGCCGCCGACAACATCAAGGTCGTCAACATGAGCCTCGGCGGCCCAGGGTCCGACGACGGCAACTGCGGCAACACGGATCAGGACGCCCTCCACACCGCCGTCTGCCGGGTGACCGCGGCCGGCGTAACCGTGGTGGCCGCCGCCGGCAACGACGGCGGGGACCTGGCCAAGTCGGCCCCGGGCTCCTTCGACGAGGTGCTGACGGTCACCGCCATGGCCGACTTCGACGGCAAGCCGGGCGGGCTGGCATCCACGGCCCCCTGCTCGGACGGCGGCCAGGACGACACCGCGGCCGAATTCTCCGACTACGCCGTCCCCGGCTCGGCCGACGTCAACCACACCATCGCCGCTCCCGGCGTCTGCATCACCTCCACCTGGAACGACGGCAAGACCAAGACGATCTCGGGCACGTCGATGGCGTCGCCCCACGTGGCGGGCCTCGTGGCCCGTTGCATCGACGCCGGGCCCTGCGCCGGAATGACCCCGGCCCAGATCATCGCCAAGCTCCGGGCCGACGCCGCCGCCCGCCCGGCCGACCAGGGCTTCGTCGGCGACACCCACCGGCCCATCGACGGGAAGTACTACGGCGACCTGGCCGACGTCATCGGTTACTAGTGGGCCGACGGCCGGCTCGGGCTCCGTGGGCTCCCCGCCATGACACGGCCTACCCCGCCGGACCATCATTGATCCCGTGACGCTACGGGTCCGTCGATGGCTCAAAGCATGGTCGGCAAGCGTGGCGCTCGTGGCGGCGGTCACCGCGTTCGCCAAACTGCTGGCCGGCCCGTCGGCCGTGTCGGGCCTGTCGGTCCTCTATCTGTTGGCGGTTCTGCCGGTCGCGGTCCTGTGGGGTGTGCGGTTCGCGATCGCGGTGTCGATCCTCAGCACGATGGCGTTCGACTTCTTCATCCTGCCCCCGCTGTATTCGTTGGAGCCCACGGACTCGCAAGACGGGTTCGCCCTGTTGGTCTTCCTGGTCACGGCGGCCGTCGTGAGCGGCTTGGCCGCGAGGTCGCGGCGGGAGGCCCAGGAGTCCGCCCGGCTCGGCGGGGAGCAAGCCGCGTTACGGCGCGTGGCGACGCTGGTGGCCCGGGGCGCGCCGCCGGGTGACGTCTTCACCGCCGTGGCCGACGAGGTGGGCCCGCTCCTGGGCGCGGACGGCACGGGCATCATTCGGCTCGAGGCCGACGGGACGGCGACGATCGTCGCCCACCTGGGGGGACGGGCTGAGGAGCTGGCCGTGGGATGTCGTTTGACGCTCCCGCCGTGGGGTGCCGTCTGGTCGGTCTTCCGCAGCGGTCGCCCAGCCCGCGTCGACGAATACGGGCCGGGTTCCGGCCCCATGGCTGAGCTGGTGCGCAAGGAGAGCATCCGTGCCTCGGTGGCCTGTCCGATCGTTGTCCGGGAACGGCTCTGGGGCACGATGCTGGTCTGGTCGCGCCGCGGCCCTCTGCCTCTCGGCACGGAGCTACGCATGGGGGAGTTCACCGAGCTCCTGGGCATCTACGCCGAGAGCCGCAGGGAACTGATGGCTTCCCGGGCGAGGGTCGTCACCGCCGCCGACGACGCTCGCCGACGGATCGAACGTGATCTGCATGACGGCGCCCAGCAACAGCTCATCTCCTTGACCTTCCAGCTGCGGGCTTCGCTGGCGGCCGTGCCACCCGACTGCGCCGACCTGGGTGCCGAGCTGTGCCGCGTGGCCGACGGACTGGCGGCCCTCCAGGACGAGCTGCAGAGGATCGCCCGCGGCATCCACCCCGCGGCGTTGGCCAAAGGCGGCCTGGGGCCGGCCCTCAACGTGCTGGCCCGGCGCGCCCCGATGTCGATCGAGCTCGACCTGCGGGTGGAGGGGCGGCTGCCAGACCCCGTCGAACTGGCCGCCTACTACGTCGTGGCGGAAATGCTCACGAACGCGGCCAAGCACTCGCAGGCGTCGGTTGTCCACGTCGCGGTAGAGGTGCACGATGGCCGGCTGCACCTCTCCGTCCGCGACGACGGCGTCGGTGGAGCCGACCCGACCCGCGGGTCGGGACTCGTCGGGGTACGGGACCGTGTCGAGGCCCTCGACGGCGTGACGTCCGTCCATAGCCCCTCGGGAGGGGGGACATCCGTCAAGGTCGAGCTTCCCCTCCAACGCGTGTGGTGAGCTGCCGGAGGGTCAGGGGGCGAGGCTCCGGAGCACGGCGTCGATGACGTCGGTGACGAAGCGGTCGTTGAGCGGCGCGTGCCGGTGCAGAAGTCGGTGGTACAGCGGCCCGTAGAGCATGTCGAGCGCGACGTCGACGTCGATGTCGGTCGGTATCTCGCCCCGGGCGGCGGCCCGGGCGAAGGCCGCCCGCCCCTGCTCGCGGCGGGGCTCGACGAAACGGGTCCGGTACTGCTCCTCGAAGGCCGGGTCCGTCTGTGCCTCCGTGACGAAGGCGGCGATCACCCTGCCGTACGGTCGCTCCCGCAGCCGCCTCGCCCAGGGCATCAGCATCGCCCGGAGGTCGCCCCGCAGCGAGCCCGTGTCGAGCTCTCGGGGCTCCTCCCCTGTCCAGGCGCGATACAACGCCTCGAGGGCGAGGGCCTCTTTCGAGGGCCACCAGCGGTAGATGGTCGCCTTGCTCACCCCCGCCCGCTCGGCGACGGCGTCCATGCTCGCTCCGGCGAGGCCGTGGTCCAGGAGAAGCTCGGTCGTAGCGTCGAGGATCGCCAGCCGCGACTGCTCGCTCCGGGGGCGGCCGCGGCGAGCCGCGGCCGCCCGCTCGGTCACGGCCGGCCCGTGACGGTCAACCCGCACCGTTGATCGCCACCACGTCCTCGTCGGTCAGCACCAGGGAGGCGGCGGCCAGGATCGGGTCGACCTGCTCGGGGCGCCGGAAACCGGTGATGGCGCCGTCGACGGCCGGGTTCCGCAGCGTCCAGGCCACCGCGACGGCGCCCGGCGTCGTGTCGTGGCGCTCAGCGACGGCCCGGAGCCGTTCGACGAGGGCCAGGTTGCGCGAGAGGCGCGGCTCGGTGAACTGGTCGCCGCGCTTGCGCCAGTCGTTCCCGGGCAGGTGGGCGATCCGGTCGCGGGTCATGGCGCCGGTGAGGAGGCCGGAGCCCATCGGCGAGTAGACGATCACGCCGATCCCTTCCCGCAGGGCATGGGGCAGGATCGCCTCCTCGACGCCGCGCTCGACGAGCGAATACGGCGGCTGGAGCGTCTCGACGGGGGCGATCGACTGGATGCGCCGCATCTGCCCGACGTCGAAGTTCGAGACACCGATGTGACGGACGAGCCCTTCCTCCTTCAGCTCGGCGAAGGTGGCCCAGCCCTCCTCGATGTCGGGCTCCGGGTCGGGCCAGTGGATCTGGTAGAGGTCGATGGCGTCGAGCCCCAACCGGGCCAGGCTGGCGTCGACCTCGCGCCTGATCGAGTCACGCTTCAGGCTGTGGGCGACCCTGCCGCCACCGCCGTCGAGCAGCGACGCCTTCGTGAACACAAAGGGCCGATCCCGGCGGCCGGCCAGGGCGCGACCGACCACCTCCTCCGAGTGCCCGAAGCCGTAGACGGCGGCAGTGTCGATCCAGTTGACCCCGAGATCGAGCGCCCGCTCGATCGCGGCCAGCGACTCGTCGTCGTCCTGCTCACCCCAGGCGAACTCATAGCCGGAGCCACCGATCGCCCAGGCCCCGAGGCCGACGCGGGTGATCTCGAGGCCGGTGCCGCCGAGCTGGGTGGTCGGGAGCTTCGTCTGCTGCGTCATCGTGCCCTCCTGGTCGCTATTACGACACTAACAGTTTCGGAAACTGTGGGCCGGAGCGGCGTATTCCCATTCCGGTCGTGTGGCTCCAAAACAGCGCGATCGCGTGATGTAGCCCGTCCCGGAATGCGTCATGGTGCAGCGAACTGACCACTTTCCGTAGACGGAGACTTCCATGGCGACGCACAACGGCACTCACGCCAGCCAGCCGCTGCTTCACCAGCACGGCGTGGAGATCCAGGAGTTCGGCTCGATGCGGCTCCTGCCCATCGCCCTCGCCACCGAGGCCCGCACGGAGTCGGGTCAGCTCCTCAATCACATCCTGGCTGACAGCCTGATCCTCTACAGCCTCTACAAGAAGCACCACTGGCTCATGCGGGGGCACACCTTCTACCAGCTGCACCTGCTGCTCGACAAGCACGCCGGGGAGCAGCTCGAGCTGGTCGACATGCTCGCCGAACGGGTCCAGACCCTGGGCGGCGTGGCCGTGGCCGACCCCCGGCACGTCGCCGAGATCACCACCATCCCCCGCCCGCCGAACGGCGTCGAGGAAGTGCCGGCGATGCTCTCCCGCCTCCTCGAGGCCCACGAGATCGTCATCGCCAAGATCCGGGAGGCCATCACCCGGACCGCGGCCAACCGCGACGACGGGACGAACGACATGCTCATGGGGGACGTGCTGCGCCGTCACGAGATGCAGGTCTGGTTCCTGGCCGAGCACCTTGTCGACACGCCGGCGGTGCGGTCATGAACATCGTTGCTCCCGGTACGGACCTCTACCGGGAGTACCGACGGACGCGCGATCCCCGCCTCCGGGCCCAGATCGTCGACCAGCATGTGGGGCTCGTCCGCCACCTGGCCCGTCGCTACGTCAACCGGGGAGCGGAGCTCGACGACCTCGAGCAGGTGGCGTTCTGGGGTCTCCTCCAGGCCATCGAACGCTTCGACCCCGACCACGGGACGCGCTTTGCCGCCTTCGCCACCCCCACGATCATCGGGTCGCTCAAGCGGCACTTCCGCGACCGCCGGTGGAGCGTCGGAGTTCCCCGCTCCGTGCAGGAGAACTATCTCCGGATGCGCGAGGCCAGGGAAACGCTCACCCACGAGTTGGGGCGGCGGCCCTCGACCGCCGAAATCGCCCGCTGGACGGGCCTGACCGAGGCGCAGGTCCTCGAAGCCCGGAAGGCGGGGAACTCCTTCCGACCGCTGGCGCTCGACGTCCCCATCGAGGGACACTCACCCATCGACGAAGCCCTGCCGCGCTCCTGCCCGGAGCTGCAACAGGCCGAGGACCGGGGACTGGCAGAGGCGCTGGTCTCCCGCCTGCCCGAGCGGGAGCAACGCATCGTCTGGCTTCGCTTCCGCCAGGAGCTCAGTCAGAGCGAGATCGCCGAACGGATCGGCATCAGTCAGATGCACGTGTCGAGGCTGCTGGCCCAGAGTCTCCAGGCGATGAGAAGGGGCCTGGTCGCCGCCGTTTGACGGTCAGGCCCGGCGTTCCACGATCAGGCGGGTCAGTTCGACCCGGGAGGAGATCTCGAGCTTCCGGAACACCTGGCGCATGTGAAAGCCCACGGTGTGGGGGGACAGGTACAGCTCGCCGGCGACCTGACGGTTCGTCATCCCTTGGGCGACGAGCTCGGCGATGCTCAGTTCAGTGGCCGTCAGGCTGACCCATCCGAAACGGGGTCGATCGCCGGCCCGGAACGGCCCATTTGCCACGCCGGATGACGGTGGTACGAGGCGGAGGCTCGCCCCGACCAGCACGCCGCCGTCCCGTACGGGTTCGAAGCCCTTGACCACCCGTGTCCTCCCGGTGAGCACAACCTCGGGCGAGACCGGCTGGCCGCCAGCGACGCTGCGCAGGACCCACTCCCAGAGCAGCAGGTGGTCGTCGGGCTGCAGTTCCCGAGTGGCCGCGGCGTTGGCGAGGATCGTGGCTTCACTGACGGACACGAACGGGTCCTTGGTCCGCCGGCGAGTCCTCAGGAAGTGCTCCCGAAGGACCCGCGTCGCCTCCGACGTGTCCTCGAGGAGGCGCTGGCCGATCTCCGAGGCCACGCGCCGGGCGAAGGGCAGCATCAGCGGGCTGGCGTCCTCGGCCCGGCTGCTCAGATCCACCGCCCCGAGCAGGTTCCCGTTTCGGGGGTCGGTGATGGGGATGGCGGCGCACGTCATCGTGCTGAGGACGTCGGCGAAGTGCTCGCGGCCTTCCACCACGAATGGTCGTTGGACGGCGAGCGCGGTGCCGATGGCGTTCGTGCCGGCGTGCTCCTCGCCGTAGCGGGAGCCCGGCCCGAGCTGGATGCTGTCGAGCCACGCCCCGAGGCCCCGGTCCGGGGCCTGTCGAACGAGGATGTGGCTCTGGTGGTCTGTCAGCACCAGGGCCGTGCCCGTTCCGGCGAGTTCTCCGGAAAGCCGTTGAATCACCGGGCCCGCCGCCCAGGCCAGGCGGCCCTGACTGTCGATATCGGCGTCAAAGGGCACTGCGAACTGGTCTGATCGCACACCGGACCGCGCCGATCGGAACCACGACACGACGATCTCCTCCCGGATGGGGAGCGTCGCGTTCTCGATCAGCAGTTCTTGGCCCTTCATGTCACGAGTCAAACGGTCGTCGGGGTTGGCAACAAGACCCAACTCGGTATCGACCGAGAGCGCGATGACCCGAAACCGTCGGCTTACGGGGCTCCCTTTACTCGATCGCGTGATGCGCCCACCAAGCCAAAGCCGTCATCTTCAGGAAAGTACTAACCCCGATTGAGGAGATCTTCGATGCGCAAATTTCTGACCGTACTGGCCAGCGGAGCCCTCGTCCTTTCGATGTCCGCGCCGGCCTTCGCCGCTGTGGATCGTCCGCACAACGCCCGGAGCCAGGACTGCCGGACCTGGGACCGCCACCACCGCGACGGCATGCACCGGCCCAGCCACTGCCGTCCCGGCCGCTAGTTGTCATCCACCCCGCACCTCCCGGCTGAGCCCCTGCTCAGCCGGGAGGTGACGGCCCGAGGCGTGGCAGTGGCCAAGGCTGCCCCCCTGACGATGGAGTTCACGTGTCCCCCTTGAAGACCCGAACGTTGTTCGCAGTGGTCGCGGTGACAGCCGTGGTCGCGGCGTGGGCTGTGCCGGTCGAGGCCCGGCCCGGCCATCCGTCCTTCACGACGGCGTGCGGGATCACCAATGTCTCCACCGGAGCGACACGGTGCACGTACACGTTCCGGTATACGCAGACCATCGAGACCTTCATCGTGCCACCGACGACGGAGCCGATCCAGATCACGGCCGTGGGCGCACCCGGCGGGGGCGATCCGGGATTTCGTTCCCGGGGCGCCAGCGTGACCGGTTCGTTCTCGCACCTGAGCGGGATGCCCATCTTCGTCACCGTCGGCGGAGAAGGCTGGTTCGACGGATACAACGGCGGTGCGGGCGGGGGTGGCGGAGCATCCGACGTGCGCCTGGGCCTGCCCCGGCTGGACCGGCGCATCATCGTCGCCGGCGGCGGGGGCGGCTGGGGCGAGCAACTGGTGTTCGACGAGAGCGTCGGCCTCCACCGGTTCATGCTGGTGCAGGGCGGTGACGCCGGCCAGCCCGGGTTCGGCGCCGGAGGCGCAGCGGGCACCGCCACGGCCGGAGGCGATGGCGGAGGCACCGAGCCCGCCCGCGGGAAGCCAGGCATCCTGGGCCAGGGCGGCGCCGGTGGCGAAGGTCTCGCCGGCGGCGGTGGCGGCGGCCTCTTCGGGGGCGGCGGGGGTGGCGGCTGTTCGGGCGACAGGGACGGGAACGGAAAACCATGCCTGGATTCGCAGCCGGGAAGCGGAGGCGGCGGCTCCTCGCTGGTTCCGCCCGGCGGAAGGCTGGCCCTCAGCAGTGACTTCGAACCCAGAGTCGTGATCACGGTCATCCGGTACGGCTGGTGGGGAGTGCCGTGACGGATTCAAATCGACAACAAGGAGCATCCAGATGACTGAACGAATCGCCGGCGTCGCCATCCCCGACGGTCGCCTCGTCGCGGAAGCGACCGAACTCGTCCGCGACGCCGCTCCACCGCTGCTGTTCCACCACTCGCGGCGCGTCTACCTCTTCGGCATGCTCCAGGGGCAGGTCCGGGGCCTGACCCCCGATCCCGAGTTGCTCTACATCGGCGCGATGTTCCATGACCTGGGCCTGACAGACAAGTACCGCACCGAGACACAGCGCTTCGAGATCGACGGCGCCGACGAGGCGCGCCGCTTCCTCGCTTCCTACGGGATCGCGGATGAATCCCTGCGCCGGGTGTGGACCTCGATCGCGCTGCACACCACCCCGGGCATCCCCGAGCACATGGAGCCGGAGGTGGCCCTCGTCACCGCCGGTGTCGAGACCGATGTCCTCGGCATCGGCTATCACGACCTGGACCGGGCGTCGATCGAGGCGGTCGTCGCCGCCCACCCCCGTCCGGACTTCAAGCGGCAGATCCTCGCCGCCTTCACCGACGCATTCAAAAACCGTCCCGACACGACATTCGGCACCGTCAACGCCGATGTCCTCGCCCACTTCGTGCCCGGATTCGCCCGCACCGACTTCGTGGATGTGATCCAAGCCAATGCCTGGCCCGAGTAGCCGCACTCCAGCGGAATTGGACGCTCTCCAGCGCCAGGTGCTGGGCCTCGCTCCCCTGCCCGCGGCGCGCCTCGACAGTCCCTACTGGATCTCGAACGAGTCCTATGCCTCGCTGCGCCACGTTCTCCACGACGTCGGCGGCCAGCCGGACGCCCCGGTCCCGTACCTGGACAAGCAGGAGGCTGACTGGGAGCTGCGCACCTACGTCTTGTGCGAGGTGCTGGCGTGGCGGGGCGTGGGGAACTCCGAGTCACGCCGCCGGGCCGAGAACGACCTCGGCGCGACGCTGTACTACGGCCTCCCGTACTACGGGCGGTGGATCACCGTGGCGGCCAGGACCCTCGTCGACAAGGGGCTGGTCACGGTGTCGGAGCTGGCGGCGAAGATCGATGAGGTCCGGGCCCGTCCCCGAGCCGGTTCATGAGGCGCTTCGAGATCGGCGATCGCGTCTCGGTCCGCGACGCGACGACCCTGTTCCATCACCGAACCCAGTCCTATGTCCGCGGGCGCACCGGCGTCGTCGTCGAGTACCGGCCGGAGTGGATGATCCCGGAAGACGAGGCCTGGGAGCGCGAGGACGGGCGGATCGAACCCTTCTACGTCGTGCGCTTCCGCCAGGCCGACCTGTGGCCCAACTACACAGGCCTGGAGTCGGACACGGTGGAGACCGAGGTGGCAGAGGGCTGGCTGGTACCGGCGCACGAGGAGACGACGTCATGACCGACGATCACGACCACCACGCCCCGATCGGGGCCGAGGATGAGATCAGCGAGTTCGAGGTGCTGGAGACCGCCATCCGTGAGCTGGCGATCGAGAAGGGCCTCTTCTCGGCCGAGGACCACCGTCGCTTCATGGAGTGGGCGGAGCGCATCGGCCCGCACGGAGGTTCCCGGCTCGTCGCCCGGGCCTGGCTGGACCCCGACTTCAAGCAGCGCCTGCTCGCCGACGGCACCGAGACGTGCAAGGAGATCGGGATCGACTGGCTCGATCCGACCGGCACCGGGACCCCGAGCGACTTCACCTACTTCTACGTGCTGGAGAACACCCCCGCGGTCCACAACGTCATCGTCTGCACGCTGTGCTCGTGCTATCCGCGGCCGGTCCTCGGGCAGGCGCCGGAGTGGTACAAGACCCCGCACTACCGGCGCCGCGTGGTGCGCTGGCCGCGGGAGGTGCTGGCCGAGTTCGGATTGCACCTCCCGCCCGAGGTGGAGGTGCGCGTGCACGACTCCAACCAGAAGTCCCGCTTCATGGTCATGCCAATGAGGCCGGCGGGCACCGAAGCCTGGAGCGAGGATCAGCTCGCCGCCATCGTGACCCGGGACACGATGATCGGCGTCGCTCTGCCCCGAACCGATTGGGCCGCAGACCGCGCTCCCACCGAGGCGCGGTCATGAGCGCGGGCGATGCCTATCCGGTGCTCACGGCGACCCTGCCGGGTGTCGAGCCCGCCGCCGGCGACACGGCTCCGACGCCGGCTCCGTGGGAGGCCAGTGTCCAGGCGACGTGCGACTGCCTGGCGTTGCACGGCGCGCTCGACGCCGTCGAGCGGCGCCAGGCCGAGGACGAGTTGGGGGCGAGCATCTACGCCGACTTCCCCGTCCGGGCCCGCCCGGTCGTCGTGACCGCCCACGCCCTCCTGGAGCGCGGCGAGATCTCCGAGCAGGAGCTCGAGGCCAAGATGCACGACGTGCGGTCCCGTTTTCGGCACGGTTTAGGCACAGGGAGTTCCCACGGAATTCCCAGGCCCGGGGCGTTGACTGGTCCATGAACGGCCACGATGACCGTGGGCCGCACGGGCCGACCTCGGAGGCGGGACCAATGAACGTCATCTCCGCACCGCCGCTCAGCGGCTACGAGCACCTCCCCCCGGGGCCGCCCCTGGAGCCGCTCCCGTCTCCCCCATCCTGGCCACCGCCTCCCATGGTTCCTCCGGGTGGTCCTCCGCCTCCGGGCGTCCCCGGTCGGAACCGGCCGGGGTCGGCGAAGCACAGGGTCGGGTTCGCGGTCCTGGCCGCAATCGCGATGGCGGCCGCCTTCGTCGGCGCCGGCCGGCTGCAACTGCACGGGACCCGACCGACGTTGGCCGCCGCGCCCCTGGCCCAGGCTCCGGTCGTACCGCCCTCCGG
>JAUZEX010000585.1 GCA_030838815.1 Actinomycetota bacterium | reverse complement strand
GTTCTCCTCCACCTCATCTCCGAAACCGCCCGCCACGCCGGTCACGCCGACATCATCCGGGAGGCCATCGACGGCGCCACCGCCTTCCCCCTGATGGCCGCGGCCGAGAACTGGCCCGTCACCCCCTGGATGCAGCCCTGGCAGCCTCCGAAGCCCTAAGGGCGCGGCGAGGCCCGGGCGCCCCCCCGCACCCGGGCCTCGCCGCTCTTGGTGAAGCCTGTTCCCAGGCTGGGCCTCAGCCCCGCCAGGCCCGTCCCTGGATGAAGATCCCATTGTGGACCAGGAAGCTGCGGATGATGTTGCCGTTGACGACGGCATCACGGCCCGTGAAGCCTGATTTTTCCACGAATTCGTCGATGGCGGCGTCCACTGCCGCCCGGCGCTTGGCCGAGATGGCGCTCTCGCCGGCCTTCGTCGTCCGGGTGAGCCCGGCGGCGAGTTCGTCCGGCGACTGGCCGTAGTGGTCGCAGAAGCCGCCCAGCAGCGAGAGCCGCAGCTGCTTCTCGTCGTCGGGGTCGCTGTGGAGCCGGGCGCTGTCGAACCAGCGGACGACCGACGGCGCCGCCCCTATCTCGTCCGGGTTCATTCAGGCTTCTCCGGGTTCATTCAGGCAGGCCGAACCGGCGGGCCAGTTGACGGACCTCGGCCGCCCGCTTGTCAGCGTCGATCTCGTTCTGGATCAGCCCGTCCGCCTTCAGCTTCTCGGTCACGGCCGGGTCCTCTTCGAACGGAGTGTCGAGGTTGTTCATGAAGGCCATGGTCGAGATCGAGCGGCGGGGCCGCTGGCCGCCGGTCAGCGGGTCCTCGGCCGGGTAGCCGACGAGCAGCGTCCAGCACGGGATCCAGTGGTCGGGGTACTTGAACACCTGCTTGGCCGTCTCCATGTTGACGGCGTGGAGGCAGCAGCCGAGGCCCTCGTCGACGGCGGCCAGCATGGCCGAGCTGATGGCCAGGCCGGTCTCGATCGTGCCCATCCAGCCGACGACTGCCGGGTCGGACAGCATCGGGGTGATGATCTGCCCGACGACGTTCTCGTCGACATAGGCGTCCGACCAGCCGTGGCTGGGGTTCAGGGCGCCGAGGGTGACCAGCTCCTTCAGGTTCTTCCGGAAGTTGGCCGGGTCGGCGTAGGAGCAGTCGGCGAAGAAGTAGATCTGGACGGGCGCCAGGTCGAGGTCGGCCGTCGTCGTCGGCACCCGCAGGGCGTCGATCGTTTCGGGGTCGAGGTCGTCGCGGTAGACGACGAGCGCCTTCCAGTAGTCGATGTTGCCGGAGCGGGAGGCACGGTTGGCCGCCTCCAGCATCGTCTGGATCTTCTCCTTCTCCACCGGCTTGTCCGGCTCGAAGTAACGGATGCTGCGGCGATTGCCCAGAACCTGCTTGAACTCCATGGGATCCTCCCTTTAACGCGACAACACAGTGATGACGATGGCGGCGGGATCGGAGCCGAGGAAGCCGCCGCCGTTCTCGGCCAGCGCCACGGAGGCGCCCTCAACCTGGCGGGCGCCACACCGGCCCCGGAGCTGGTCGGCCAGCTCCACCAGCTGGGCGCACCCGGTGGCACCGATGGGATGGCCCTTGGCCAGGAGGCCGCCGCTGGGGTTGACGGGCACCCGCCCGCCGAGGGCGGTCTCGCCCGACGCCAGCAGCTTCGGTCCTTCGCCCGGCCCGCACAGGCCGAGTTCCTCGTAGATCATGAGCTCGGCGGGGGCGGCGGCGTCGTGGACCTCGCAGACGTCGAGATCCTCGGGCCCGACCCCGGACGCGTCGTAGGCCTTGGCCACGGCCCGCTCCACCGCGCCGGCGTCGCCCGGACCGCGGTCGCGGCCCGACACCAGCGTCGTCGACCGCACCCGCACCGTGTCGGCGCCCAGCCGGCGGGCGGCGTCCTCGGAGCACAGCACGATCGCCGCCGCGCCGTCGCCGATGGGGGAGCACATGAGCAGCGTCAGGGGCCCGGAGATCTGCCGGCTGGCCAGGACCTCCTCGACGGTGATGTCGCCGCCGTACTGGGCCTTGGGGTTGAGCTTCCCGTTGCCCTGGTTCTTGACCGCGATGCGGGCGAAGTCCTCGGCCGTGGCGCCGCTCTGCTCCATGTAGTGGCGGGTCATGCCGGCGTAGACGTCCATGAACGGCGACTTGCCGCCACCGTCCTTTTTCTTCTCGGCCAGGAGCTCAGCACCGACCGGCAGCGGCGACCCGGCGTCGGGGCCGGCCGTGCCCATCCCGAGCAGGGTTCGCGTCAGCGCCTCCCGGGCGCCGACGACGTTGTCGAGGTCGACGGCCGTGCCGATGGCGGCGAAGCTGCGCTTCTTGTCCGGATGGGTGAGCTTCTCCGATCCGATGGCGAGGGCGATGTCGGCGGCGCCCGACGCCACCGCCATATGGGCCAGGAAGAAGGCCGACGAAGCCGAGGCGCAGGCGTTCTCCACGTTGACGATCGGCACGCCGAGGATGCCGGTGTTGCGCAGGGCGACCTGGCCCCGGATCATCTCCTGCCCCGTCAGGATCCCGGCCGTGGCGTTGGAGAAGAAGGCCATCTCGATGTCGCCCGGAGTCGCCTGGGCGTCGCGCAGCGCGTCGGCGACGGCCTCCTCGGCC
This sequence comes from Actinomycetota bacterium, assembly GCA_030838815.1. Taxonomy (GTDB): domain Bacteria; phylum Actinomycetota; class Acidimicrobiia; order IMCC26256; family BP-133; genus BP-133. Next base: position 1,169 of record JAUZEX010000585.1, on the reverse strand, counting down.
AGGGACCGGACGGTGGAGTCCATGAACTTCCCGAAGGCCGTCATACCTGTCCCGGCGACGAAGACCTCTCGCATCCTTGGCTCCTCTCGCCTTTAGACCTTTTCCACCTTGTACCCGACGGCCTCCCGGTCCCACGTACCGGGGGTGATGCCCTGGGCCTTGAGGGCGGCGTACTGGATGCGGTGCGTCTCGGTCTTGGGCAGCGCCTCGACGATCTCGACGTAGCGGGGAACGGCGTAGTGGGCCATCTTGCCCCGGCAGAAGTCGAGGATCGACGCCGGCGCCGGCTCCGCACCGGGCTGGGGCACGATGACGACCTTCACCTCGTCCTCGCCGAGCTCGGAGCGCACCGCGTGGGCGCCGCACTCCAGCACGTCGGGATGCTGGTTGACGACCGTCTCGATCTCCCAGGCGGAGATGTTCTCGCCGAGGCGCCGCATCGATTCCTTCTTGCGGCCCTTGTAGTACCACCAGCCCTCGTCGTCGATGACGCCGAGGTCGCCGGAGTGGAACCACCCGCCCCGATAGGCGTCGGCGGTGGCTTCGGGCAGCTTGTGGTAGTGGGTCATCTGGCCCAGGGGGTGGCGGAAACAGATCTCACCCACCTGCCCGGCGGGGAGCGGCTCCCCGTCGTCGTCCATGATGGCGAAGTCGATGTTGGCGATGGGCTTGCCCATCGAGCCGACCTTCCCGTCGGCGTTGAGGAGAAAGCCGGGGGAGTCGACCATCCCGTAGAACTCGACGATCTTGGTGCCGAAGCGCTGCTCGAACTCCCGCCACCGGTCGGGCGGCGCCGCCGCCGACAGGACGGTGCGGACGGGGTTGTCGGCGTCATCGGGCTTGTCGGGCTGCTTGAGCAGGATCGAGATCATCCCGCCCAGCGTGTTGAACTCGACCGCCTCGTAGCGGCGGCAGTCGTCCCAGAACCGGGAGGCGGAGAACCGCTCCGCCAGCGCGAACTTGGCGTCGAGCAGCATCGAGCCGATGAACGAGATCAGCAGCGCGTTCCCGTGGAACAGCGGCAGCGGCGTGTAGAGCGTCTCGCCCGGTTGCACACCGGTGGCGCCGAGGATGATGCCGAGCGGGCTGGTGTCGTACTTCGTGGCCACGACGCCCTTGGGCGGCCCGGTGGTCCCCGACGTGTACATCATTCCGACGCCGCCGCTCGG
>JAUZEX010000565.1 GCA_030838815.1 Actinomycetota bacterium | reverse complement strand
CCAGGTGGCGGGGAAGACCCGGTCCCGCATCCGGCCGGAGGCGACGGCCAGGGCGGGGAGCACGAGAAGGGCGATGGCCGTGAGCGCCGGGCTGAGGACCAGCATCACGACCAGCGACAGTACGAGCATCACCAGGTTGCCGATCATGAGCGGCAGGAAGGCCAGCAGCATCTGCACCATGCGGACGTCGCTGCCGGCCCGGGACATCGCCTGCCCGGTTTCCAGGCGATCATGGGCGGCGAAGTCGAGCCCGGCGAGGTGCTCGTAGACGGCGTTCCGGAGGTCGTACTCGACGTCGTAGCTGACCCGCCCGGCGTAGAGCCGCCGGACGAGGGCGGCCCCGAACCGCACCAGCCCGAGCCCGAGCAGAGTGACGACCGCACCGGCCCGGAGTGGCCGCCCGGCGGTCACGTCGTCGACGAGCCCCCGCAGCACCAGCGGCCCGAACACCGTCGCCACCATGCCGACCACGGCGCCGACCAACGCCAGCCCCAGCGTGCGCCGGTGGCGCCGCATGAGCGGCCGCATCCGCCGTATCCAACCCCCCGCTTCGGGCGGGGCTATCAGATCCATTCCGTCAGATTACGGTTACGACCTCGGCGTAGTGACAGGCGGCGGGGTGACCGGTGCCGCGGTCGACCAGCTCGGGGGGCTCGTCGCAGCAGCGGCGCTGCTCGTCCTCGGTCAGGTCGCTGGCGAACTTGGGGCATCGGGTGCGGAAGCGGCAGCCGCTCGGCGGGTCGAGGGGGCTGGGGACGTCGCCGGCGAGGAGGATCGGCTCCCGCACCCGTTCCTTCCGGGGGTCGGGGACGGGCACGGCCGAGATCAGGGCCTGGGTGTAGGGGTGCGACGGCGCCTCGAACAGGTCGTCGGTCGAGGCCTCCTCGACGATCGCCCCGAGGTACATGACCGCCACCCGATCGGCGATGTGGCGGACCACCGAAAGGTCATGGGCGATGAACAGGTAGGCCAGCCCGAGCCGGTCCTGGATGTCCTCCAGCAGGTTGAGCACCTGGGCCTGAATGGACACGTCGAGGGCGGAGACCGGTTCGTCGCACACGACCAGCTTCGGGTCGAGAGCGATGGCCCGGGCGATGCCGACCCGTTGCCGCTGCCCGCCGGAGAACTCGTGGGGGTAGCGGCCTTCGTGCTCCGGCGCCAGCCCCACCAGCGAGAGGAGCTCGGCCACCCGGTCGCCGGGGTCGATGCCGTGGATCTTGAACGGCTCGGTGAGGATGGTGCGGACCGGCATGCGGGGGTTGAGGCTGGCATAGGGGTCCTGGAAGACGATCTGCATCTCCCGGCGCAGCTCCCGCAGCCGTTCCGTCGACGCCTCGGTGAGCTCCTCGCCGTCGAAACGGACGGATCCGGCGGTCGGCTCGATGAGCCGCAGCACGGCCCGGGCGGTGGTCGACTTGCCACACCCCGACTCCCCCACCAGCGCCAGGGTCTCACCCCGGTCGACCGACAACGAGATGCCGTCGACCGCTTTCACCGTGCCGATCTGGTGCCGGAACAGGATCCCCGACGTGACGGGATAGTGCTTTGTCAGCCCGGAGACCTCCAGCAGCGCCACGGGGTCAGACCTCGATGACTTCCGCCCGGGCCTCGGCGACCCGGTCCTGGTGGTGGCAGGCGGCGGCGTGGGCCGCCCCGCCGGTCAGCGGGGGCACGTCGATGTGGCACTGGTCGGTGGCGAAGGCGCAGCGGGGATGGAAGGCGCAGCCCGGAGGCACACGGATCAGGCTCGGCGGCTGGCCGGGGATCGGCCGCAGCCGGTCCGTCCGGCGCCGGTCGAGGCGGGCCAGGCTGGTCAGCAAGCCGAGGGTGTAGGGGTGGCGGGGGGCGTGGAAGATGGCGTCGGCCCCGGCCGTCTCGGCCACCCGTCCGGCGTACATCACCAGCACCCGGTCGGCGTGGCCGGCCACCACGCCGAGGTCGTGGGTGATGAGGACGATGGCCGTCCCCCGCTCTTCCTGGAGTTTGCTGAGCAGGCTCATGATCTGCGCCTGCACGGTCACGTCGAGGGCGGTGGTCGGCTCGTCGGCCAGCAGCAGCGCCGGGTCGAGGGCCAGCGCCATGGCGATCATGGCCCGTTGGCGCATCCCGCCCGAGTACTGATGGGGGTACTCCTGGGCCCGCTGGCGGGGGTTGGGGATCCCCACCTCGTCCAGGAGCTCGACGGCCCGCTTCCGGGCCGGGATCCGTCCGATCTTCTCGTGGGCCTGGATCACCTCGGCCACCTGGTGGCCGACCTTGAAGACGGGGTTCAGCGCCGACAGGGGGTCCTGGAAGATCATCGAGACGTCCTTGCCCCGCAAGGAGCGCAGTTCCTGCTCCCCCGCGGCCAGGAGGTCCCGGCCCCGGAACAAGATGCGGCCCGAGATCTTCGCCTGCGGCTTCTGGAGGAGGCCCATGAGGGCCAGGGCGGAGACCGACTTCCCCGACCCCGACTCCCCCACGATGCCCAGCGTCTCGCCGGGGCTGATCGACCAGCTCACCCCGTCGACGGCCTTCACCACCCCGGCGTCGGTGTGGAACTCGACGGAGAGGTTCTCGACGGAGACGAGGGGCTCGTGCCCGGCGGTCACCGGAGCCTCGGGTCGAGGGCGTCCCGCAGCCCGTCCCCCACGAACACGAAGCCAAGCACGGTGAAGACAACTGCCAGGCTGGGGTAGAGCCACAGGTAGTCGAGGAAGCCGAAGAACTGCCGCCCGGCGGCGATCATGTTGCCCCAGTCGGGGATGTCGGGTCTCACGCCGACGCCGAGGAACGACAGGGAGGTCTCGGCCACGATGGCGCTGCCGACCGAGACCATCCCGTAGACGAGGACGGGCGCCAGGCTGTTGGGCAGCACATGGCGGGTCACGATCCGCCAGCTGGAGGCGCCGAGGGAGCGCGCCGCTTCGACGTATTCCGCCTCTCGCACCGACAGGATCGACGAGCGCAGCAGCCGGGCCGGGACGGCCCAGGTGAAGATGGCGATGGCCAGGATGACGGGCAGGACCCCGCGGCCGGTGACCAGGATGATGAGGATGGCGCCGATGAGGAGCGGAAAGGCGAAGAAGGCGTCGGCGGTGCGCATCACGATCGAGTCGGCCTTGCCGCCCCGGTAGCCGGCGATCGACCCCAGGATCACGCCGAGGAGCAGGGCCAGGATGATCGAGGTCAGGCCGACGACGATGGCGATGCGGGACCCGTGGATCACCCGGGACAGCTGGTCGCGGCCGAGCTCGTCGGTGCCGAACCAGTGGGCCGACGAGGGCTCCTGGAGGGTGATGGTCAGGTCCTGTGCCTTGGGCGGCTGGGTG
>JAUZEX010000564.1 GCA_030838815.1 Actinomycetota bacterium | reverse complement strand
AGCGCCTTGGCCTGGCCGAAGGCGTACACCTTGCCGTCGGAGCCGAGCATCCAGTAGCCGTTGCGGCCCGAGGCCTGCTGCACCGTTCCCGGGGGTGTGTCGCCCGGCGTGGTGCCGGGCGGGGTGTTGCCCGGATCCGTCGTGCCGGGGTCGGTCGTGCCCGGGTCGGTCGTGCCGCCCTGGTACGGACCCCAGGTCAGCGTCTGGATCTGGTTGAACCAGGGCTTGAGCGCCGCTTCCTTGTAGGCCTCGAGCGACTTGGGCGTGGTGTTGACGTACCAGTTGCCGGACTTGCCGGGGACATCGAAGTAGACCATCGCCTGGATGTCCGACATGGCGCCGCAGTAGGTGCAGGCGGCCGGGGTGGCGGCGGTCCGGGGCGTCACGGTGTCGTGGGCGATGCGGTACCAGTCGGCCTTGATGGAGCCGTCGTCGTGCTGCTCCTGCGTGCCGCACTCCGCCACCATGATCGGCTTGGTGGAGGCACCCTTCTGGTGGGTGTCGTCGGCGGCGCGGGCCCACAGCATGAAGTTGTCGTAGATCTCGAGGAAGTTCCGGTAGCGGTCGGGGACCGCACCGTTACGGCCGATGGCGCCGTGCCAGTTGTACCCGTCGGCCGAGATCCAGTCGACGTAGTCGTCACCGGGGTAGTACTGCGGCGCCTCGGGCGGGCTCATCTTGTAGCCGTTGGCGTTGGCCGTCCACACCCACACGACGTTGGTGACGCCGAGGGCGTCGAACTTGTCGTGGATGTAGCGCCAGGCCTTGATGAAGTCGTCAGGGTTCTTGCGGACGGCGTCGGGCTGACGGGACCCGTCCATCTCCCAGCAGTAGCGCATGAAGAAGTCGCGGCCGTAGGCCTTGAAGACCGTGGCGGCGGCGGCGATGGCGTCGTCCTGACTCCCCGAGAGGATGTCGGCGTTGTTGGCGCAGGCCCAGCCGATCAGCGGGATGCGGTTCTTCTCCCGGTCGAGCTGCTCCTGGACGTCGAGCTCGGTCTTGCCGACGTAGTACCGGAAGTCCGGCGTGTAGTGGTTGTCGATGTCGAGCGTCCGGCCCAGCTGCGCCTCGAGCTTGGTGATGCCCTGGTCGGCGGACTCCGCCGGCACCGTCGCGGTCGCGCTCGGGTTCTTCGCGGTTGGCGCAGGAACCTTCTTCGAGCTCATCTCGTCGGAGTGCGTGCCGAACAGGGCGCCGGTGGCCGGGGTCAGGCGGCCGGCGGCGCGGGGGCCGGGGGTGTACCCCGACTTCGGCACGTAGCTCTCGGTCGGGGTCGGGTCGCTCGGTACCACCACGGCCCGGGCCGGAACCGACATGGCCAGCGAGGAGCCGACCAGACCCACCAAGGCGAGGGTCGTCCGCAGCCGGAACCGCCGGCCGCTCGAGCGCTCGAAGGACATACGGTCACCTTTCGGGTACGAGCCCACCACTCGGGGCAGGACGGGCGCGTTCTCGGAGATTGGGGGGCACGCGGGATCTGAACGGTTGCTGTCAGCCCGCGCTCCGCTCCCAATTCGCCGCGCGAAAGGTCTCTCCCTTTTCGGCAGAGTGGGTCACGGGCAAATCGTCATACAGCCCGCGACGCATTTCGGAGCAAACCCGGCAGATGTGCTGCAACGATCCGCGACGGGATCGAAAGGTGCTTTCACACTGTTCGGCCGACGAGCGCTCAGACCCTCTTCGGCCGTGTCGGCGGGCTGTCAGCTCGGGGGCTTCACCTGCCTCCCCTCGGCGGCCTACATGAAGTTGCGGGTGTGCAGGGCCGACAGCTCAGCGGCCTCGCCGGGAGGGAATCCGAGCCGGGCCAGGCGTCGGCGGCGGCCTTCGTCCATCTGGGCGGTGAGGGCCAGCACCCGGTCCCAGCCGGCGGCGACCGCGGCCGGATCCCACGAGCCGGCGGCCAGGATCAGCAGGGCGTCGTGGACGCCGCCGTGGAGCCCGGCCGTCGAGGCCAGCACGTCGTGGCGCTGTTCCACCGCGCCCCGCAGTCTTCCCCTGAACTCCGGCTCCATCGCCACCCGGTGCTCGAGGTGCGCCATACCGAAGGCGACGTGGCGGGCCTCGTCGGCCAATGCCAGGTGCGCCACCCGCCGGGTCACCGGGTCGGGGCCGTGGCGTTCGAGGAAGCCCAGCAGGTCGAGGAACGTCCCCTCGCCCAGCACCGACAGGAGGAAGGCGGCCAGGGAGAAGTCGCCCTCGGCGAGCAGCGTCTGGAGCGACGCCCGGCCGCCGGCGCCCGACGTGCCGAGTGGCCCCCCGGAGAGCTCGGCCCGGCGGGTGAAGACCTCGACGTGGCGGGCCTCGTCGGCGGCCTGGACGGCCAGCAGCTGCACGACCTCCCGGAAGTGCGGGTGGACCCGGGCGATGAACCGGGCCGGCACGACCAGGGCCGCCAGCTCGTTCTCGACCAGGTAGGTCATGACCTGGACGACGGCCGCCTCGACGCCGGCGTCGTGGTCGCGGGGCGCGGCCCAGTCGACGGCGGTGGCCGGGTCCCACTGACCGGCCAGGGCCTGGGCGTAGAGCTTGGGGGCAATGTCGGCCCAGACCTCATCTTTCCTGTCCAGGTCGGCCAGTCGCAGCGCCGGGCCGCCGTCCTCCACCAGGGCCCCCCGGGCGGCGAGCCCCCAGGTGGCGGGGGCCGTCTCGACGATGCCGGACGGGCGGGGCCCGCCGGCCCGGTGCGCGCCCCGCCAGCGGTCGTCGTCCGCCGAGCCGCGGACGATCGTGAACGCCGTACCGCTGGCGGGCGGGCCCGCCGCGGCGCGGCCGTGGCGCGGGCCGTGGCTGTGGCTCGGGGAGTCGTCGCTCCGCGCCGCGCCCTCTCC
>JAUZEX010000511.1 GCA_030838815.1 Actinomycetota bacterium | reverse complement strand
GGTAGACGAGAAGGAGCTTCTTGGGGTCCTGGCGATCCTCGACGCCCTGGCCGCCGATGAACAGCGGTCCTCGGAGGAGCTGGCCGACCAGGTCGGCCTCCCGCCGGCGTCCGCCGCCGAGATCCTGCGGGGGTTGGAGGAACGGGGCGGCGTCGAGCAGACCGGCCCTGGGACGTGGCGCCTCGGTCCGGAACTGCTCCGGCTCGGGAGGCTCGCCTGGTCCGCCGCCTTCGACGCAGATGCGGCGCGGGCGTGAACTGCCTCAGAGGCGTTTGTTGGTGACGGCATGGAGCCGGGTGTACTCGTCGACGGCGTGGGGGCTGAGCTCGCGGCCGTAGCCGCTCTCCTTGACGCCTCCGAACGGGGCGTCGAGATCCACGTTGAACACGCTGTGACCGTTGATGAAGGTCGTTCCGGCCTCGATCCGGTCGCAGAGCGAGAAGGCCCGCTCCTCGTCGCTCGTCCAGAGCGACGAGCACAGGCCGAAGGGCGTGGCGTTGGCCCGGGCCAGGGCCTCGTCCTCCGTGTCGTAGGCCAGCACCGGCAGGACCGGGCCGAACTGCTCGCAGGACACCACCTCGGCCTCGTCAGGCGGGTCGAGCACGAGGTGCGGCCGGATGAAGTACCCCCGCTCCGGGTCGGCGTCGTTGTGCAGGACGCCCCGCTCGTCGACGGTGAGGCCGGCCCGGCGGGACCGGTCGATCAGGCTGGTGACGGACTCGTACTGCCGGGCGTTGTTGACCGGGCCCATCCGCACGTCGGCGTGGAGGCCGTCGCCGACCACCACGTCGTCGAGTGCCGTGCGGAGGAGGTCGACGACGTCGCCGTAGAGCGCCCGGGGGACGAAGAGCCGCTTGATGGCGAAGCAGATCTGGCCGGCGGTGGTGAAGGCGCCGAGCACGATGTTCTCGGCGAGGTTCTCGTCGACCACCACGTCGGCAAGGAGGATGGCCGGATCGTTGCCGCCCAGCTCGAGGGTGACGCGCTTCAGGCTCTCGGCGGCGTCGGCGGCGACGGCCTTGCCGGTGGCGGTGCCGCCGGTGAGGGTGACCTTGACGACGCCGGGGTGCCGCACGAGCGCCCGGCCGAGGGCCGGGCCCTGACCGGAGATGACGTTGAGCACCCCGGGCGGGAAGCACTCCGCCACGGCGGCCACGGCGAGGAGCATCGTGAGCGCGGCGTGGTCGGGTGCCTTGAGGACGAGGGTGTTGGCGGCCAGCAGCGCCGGGCCGATCTTCATGGCGCTCAGCGCCACGGGCCAGTTCCAGGGCACAATGGCGGCGCAGACGCCGAGGGGCTGCTTCCTGACCCGGAGCGTCCCGCGGAAGTCGGTCAGGACCTGCTCGTCGAGGAACTCAGGGTGGGATCCGTAGTAGCGCAGGATGTCGCCGGCCACCTGGAGGTCGAAGCCGCTCTCGACCAGGGTCTTGCCGTGTTCGCGGGTGAAGTCGGCCTGCCATTCGTCGGCCCGCCGGTGCAGCTCGTTCCCGGCCTGCACCAGGCGCTCGGCCCGCTCGGCGACGGGCACCGCCCGCCACTCGGCCAGGGCGGCCGCGGCGGCGGCCACCGCGGCGTCGGCTTCCCGTTCGGTGCCCTGCGGGAACCGCCCGACCGCCTCGTCGAGACGGGCCGGGTTCATGGCGACGACGGTGTCCGGAAGGGAGACCGCCTTCCCGCCGATGATCATGGGCGCTTCAAGCACGTCGTCCTCCTTGCGGGCGCCCTCAGCGGCCGCGCACATTGATCAGCCAGAGAAACCGCATCGTGTTGGCGTAATGGCGGAGCAGGCCTCCGATCACCACCCGGCGGGCGGCGATGTCGCGCAGCAGCGACCACAGCCGGGGCCCCCGCAGCGGCCCCGTGATCAGGAAACGGCCCGCCAGGCGCAGCTGCGGAACGTCGAGGAGGTGTCGGCTGGCCGCCTCGATGGCGGTGGCGTAGCGCCCGTCGACCCGGTCCGTCACGGTGAGCCCGCCCGGCCCGGCCACGACGGCGCAGGCCTCCTGCGTGTCGGTCAGGACCAGCTTCACCGGCCGGAGCCTGGCCGCCTCCCGGGCGAAGCGGCCGGTCGTGTCACCGTCCGCCTGCTGGGACAGGAGCATGTGGACCAGGCAGGCCGCACCGTTCGAATCTTCGTCGGCCAGCGAGACCGTGAACGGCCCGGCCGGGGCCACCTTCGCCTTCATCACCAGGCGGTGGGGATGCGACCCCACGACGACACCAGCCGCTTGAAGGCGTCGGCCTCCTTGATGACGACAGCCATCGGCCCTTTGCGGAGGTGGAGCCGCTTCGCCGCCATCGCCCCGACGGAGTCGAGCTTTCCCTCGCCGATCTTCCTCCACGTGTCCCGGGAGGCCCACAGGCTGAACTGGACGTCGTCGGGACCGTAGGACTGCCCGGGATCCCAGCTGGCCGGCACGCCCGGCGGGACGGCCTTCGTCTGCGAGCAGGCGCCGGTGTCGGTCTCTCCCCACTCGACGACATAATCGAAGTTCGGGGGATCGGCGATGCACGGCGTCGCCACCTCGAGCCACACCTGGATGGCGTGCTCGCACCATTCTTTCGAGAACAGCTCGACGAGGTTGCCGGATTCGGCCGTTTGTGGTTCGGCGGTGGTCATGGCGGCGCTCCTCTCGGTGCGGGCGGGTCAGTGGACGATGACGGCTCGGGTGAAGGCGCCCCGTTCGAGTTCCTCAAGCACGTCGGGCACTTCGGCCAACTTGCACTCGCGGTCCATGAGGGCGCCGATGTCGAGGCGACCGGCGGCGAAGAGGTCGACCCAGGCGGGGAGATCCCGGTGCGGCGACAGGGACCCGGCGTAGCTGCCGGTCAGCGTCTTCTCCATGATGAGGCTGAAGGTGTCGATGTCGGAGGAGATCGTGGCGTGCATGATGCCGACGGCCACCACCGTGCCTCCGGCCCGGGTGGCGCGGAAGGCGCTCTCCAGCGTGCCCTCCATTCCGACGCAGTCGACGGCGTAGTCGACCCCCCGGCCTCCGGTCAGCTCGTCGACGGCGTCGCTCAGGTCGACCTCGGCGGAGTTGATGGTCTCGTCGGCGGCGAGGCTCTTCGCCTTGGCCAGCTTGGCGTCGGCGATGTCGACGGCGATGACCTTGGCCGCGCCGACGAGCCGGGCGCCGAGCATGGCGGCCAGCCCCACCCCGCCGGCGCCGAGGACGAGGACCGACGATCCCGGAGTCACCTTGGCCTTGTTGATGACGGCGCCAAGCCCGGTGGCGACGCCGCAGCCGAGGGAGGCGACCTGGGCCAGCGGCACGTCGGGCCGGATCGGGATCGCCGCCCTGGCCGGCACCACGGTGTACTCGGCGAAGGACGACTGGCAGAAGATGTGGTTCACGTCCCGGTCGCCGTCGTGGAGCCGGACGGTGTTGTCCAGCATGGTCCCGGCCAGGGCGAGGGAGCCGGCGAGCTCGCAGGGCGTCTCGCCCCGGGCGCAGGTGTAGCACTGCCCGCAGCTCACGGCGATCGAGCAGATGACGTGGTCGCCGACCTGGGGGCTGGTGACGCCCGGGCCGACCGCCTCCACGACCCCGGCCCCCTCGTGACCGGGCACGAAGGGGGTGGGGACGGGAAGGTTGCCCCGCAGCATGGACAGGTCGGTGTGGCAGATGCCGGTGGCGACGAGGCGCACCAGGACCTCGCCGGCCTTGGGCTCGTCGAGCTGCACCGTCCGGACGGTGATGTCGTTGATGGCGTCGACCACCGCGGCTCGGATCTCCATTTAGACCAGGTCCTCCCGGCCGCGCTCCTTCAGGATCTGGCGGTAGAGCTCGAAGCCCGGCTCCAGCGCCGGAAGGAGCTTCATCGCCTTGTCGGACGGGCCTTTGATCTTCGCCTTCCCTTTCATCATCGCCACCGGGAAGTTGAGCTCGCCCTTCCAGAAGGTGTGAGCGGTGTCGGCCGACATGCGGACCTCGATCTCGACCTTGGTGTCCGGGTCGGAAACGAGTACGGCCGGCGCCTGCGTGCCGTCGATCGCCACGAAATAGACCGGATCGGTGTAATAGACGCCGAGCACCGTCCCGGCGCTCGAGAACTGTTGGTTCGACGACTCGACGGCCAGGATGCCCTGCCACAGGGCGTCGAAAATGTCCTTGGCCTCGGCCTGGTCGGTGTAGACCGCCATCGCGCTTCCCTCTCTTGGTCGAGCCTCGCTAGGAGGCGGTGAACTTGTCGTAGTGGATGGTGACCCGCTCCGCGAGGCCATAGCCCTCGAGGAGGGCCAGCCCGGCGTCGATCATCGGCGGCGGGCCGCAGAGATAGGCGTCGTGGCCGGCGAGATCCGAGCCCAGGTGCCGCTCCGCGACCTCAGTCACGAACCCGTGCTCGTGGCCGGCGGTGTCGTCGGGCCCGACGTCGGACAAGGCGGCGACGAAGCGGAAGTCGCCGAGGGCGGCCCCGGCGGCGGCCACGGGGTCGAGGTGAAACAGATCCGCCGGTCTCCGGGCGCCGTAGAAGAACCGGACGGGACGCCGGTCACCCCGCTCGGCCAGGTCCTGGACCATCGACCACAGGGGCGCCATCCCGGCCCCTCCGCCGACCAGCAGCAGCGGACGGTCGCCGTCCCGGACGTAGAACGACCCATGGGGCGCGTTGACCCTCAACGTGTCACCGGGTCGGAGGCCCTCGAGGTGGGTGGAGAAGGCGCCGCCGGGGACAAGCTTGATCATGAACTCGAGCCGCTGCGGTGCCGACGGCGGGTTCGCCATCGAGTACGACCGCCAGACGTCACGACCGGGAATCCCGAGCTGGGCGAATTGGCCCGCCCGGAACTCGAGGACCCCGTCGAGGGTCAGGTCCAAGGCCCGGATGTCATGGGTGAGCGCCCGAACGGCGACGACCTCGGCCTCGTAGTCGGACGGGGGAACGACCCCGTCGAGCTCGGCGGCGTCAAGACCCTCGATCTCGACGGTGGCGTCCGACAGCGGATAGGCCGAGCACAGCAGGGTGAAGCCCTGCTCCCGCTCGAAGTCGCTCAGGGAAAAGATCGACTCCACCTCGAGATCGACCTCGCCCGCGAGGACCTGCGCCTTGCAGGTGGAGCAGTTCCC
>JAUZEX010000497.1 GCA_030838815.1 Actinomycetota bacterium | reverse complement strand
GTGTGTTGACCACGCAGGGGATACCGAGTTCACGGGCCACGACGGCGGCGTGGCTCAGCGGCCCGCCGATGTCGACGACGAGAGCGCTGGAGATGAACATGATCGACGCCCAGCTCGGGTCGGTGGTGGCCGTGACGAGGATCTCGCCTGGTTCGACCTCGGTGAAGGCGGGATCGGTGACGACCCGGACGAAGCCTTCCATGATCCCGGCGCTGACGCCGACTCCGCCGATGATCGTCGCGTCGTCCTGCGGGTCGTGGGCAGTGGACGGTTCGGGCACTCCTCGCCACATGTTGGGCATCGTCAGCGCCTCGTATTCGCCTCGGCGTTGCCTCCGCCGGGCGACGAGGACTTCGGCGTTGGCCGGCAGGGGGCCGGCCAGCTCTTCGGCGGCGAGGTAGAAGGCATCGAGCTCCAGCAGCTCGCTGAGCCGCCGGGTGGCGCCTCGGGCAACGTCGAGCGACTGCAGGAAGGCCCGCTTCCCCACGCCTCGGAGCGGAAGCAGCCGGGCGGAACGCTGCAACAGCAGGCGGGCGGCCGGCCGGCGAAGCGGCGGCAGCGCAGTCACGACTGCCCGCTGGAGCTCCGGAAGTTGCTGACGGGCGAGGAGCGCCCGCCGCACCGGGCTCTCGCCGTCGTGGCAGCCGGCGTAGCTGCGGATCATCCGTTCGAGGGGGGCGGGGTCCTCGCGCCAGACCAGGCTCGAGATCTCGCCTTCCAACGGACCGTGGAATCCGTGGTTGGCGACCACGTCCTGCACGCTGACGTCACCCCGGGACGCCTTCCAGATGTCTTCGATGATCGCCATCTCGGCGCCGCCGCCGCCGCTCAGCTCGCCGATGTCCCCGATGCCGGCACGGTCGACGAGCGCGGTCAGGGCCACCAGCAACGGCTGCATGATGGCGAGGAGACCGAGCGAGTGGACGGTCAGGGTCTCGTCGAACCGGCGCGCCGCGTCGGAGAGGACCACCCTCGCCTCCGCCTCGTTCAGGTCGGGCAGCCGCCGGATCTGGCTGCGCCACCACCGATCGGTCTCGGCCGCGACCGTCCGGATGGCCTGCGGCGTCGCCAGCATGGTTCGGGGCAGCCGGCCGGCGATGACGGGGTAGCGCTTCGAGGTCGGCCGGAATGACATCGTCTCCGGCACCCGTCCGCACAGGCTGCGCACCGCCTCCTGGCCGGTCACGCCGGGCATCCGGTCACCGACTGTTCCCACGAACTCGACGCGAAGGGCGATCCGCCCGTAGAAGGGGCGGACGATGTCGGGAAAGGTTCGGCGATCACGCCGCGAGAAGACACCGAGGCGGTAGGCGACGTCCCGAGGGGCCCGATCGCCGATCGTCCCCCAGAGGCTCCAGCTCAACGGCGTGAGGACACCGGGCGCCGCCTCGCCCACGTTGTCGGTCGACCAGTGGGCGTCGGCCGTGTCGGGATCGTGGAGAACGTCCCAGGCCTCACCGGCCATGTCCGCGCTCCTTCAGCAGCCGTTGGAAGGCGTCGTACCAGATGCCCTGGCAGGGTCCGTAACCGACCCCGCCGGTGTCGTCGGTCCACCGCACGACGCTGTCGTAGGCGCCGGCGTTCGGCCAGGCGGGAATCGGCGCCAGGGCCAACGCCTCCCCGGTGAAGCGGTGGGTCACGCCGGCGGCGTCCTCGGCGACGATCGTCTGCCGCAGCGGTGCTGGCACATAGGGATGCAGGGCTTCCACCGAGCGACGCACCGAGACGACGTCGCGGAGCGAGCCCTGATCGCAGACCCAGGCGAAATGGTGGGTCCCCGGCCATTCGAAGCCCACCTGGTTGAAGGCGAGCCCCGTCTCGGGAAAGTAGATCGGCGTCCAGGCGATGGGTGGATCATGACGGCCGCCGCGGTCCTCGGTGCGGCTCTGCCGCCACGATCGGTCCCGCGGCATGTAGCAATCCACCGGGTAGGTGTCGCCCCGCAGTCGGAGCTCACCGGTGCAGTGCATGAACTGCTCGCTGCCCCCGGGCTCATGGGACTCCTGGAGGTTCTCGCCGGGGATCACGGCCCCTCGGGCGACCAGCGGCGTCACGGCCTCCTGGAGGATGTCGAAGGTCGCCTCGTCGCTGTCGTACGTGATGCGAGCACGGCGGCCGAGTTCCAGGAACTCGACCGAGTAGCCGTTGGCCGTCGTGATCCTGGATCCGTCGACCACCGGATAGGGCATCGTCATCCGGTAGTCGAGGTAGGCGGCGTCGAGCGGGACCCGGTGATCGAGACCCTGGAAGATGACGACGCCGCCTTGGCAGAGCGGAAACCAAGGCTGGTAACGGATGTAGGTGTAGGCGCCGATGCCGGCGTCGGGCACCTGAAAACCGAAGTAGTGGGTGTGCACCGTGTGCGGCTCGAACGCACCGTCCCCGGTGAAGACGCCGATCAGGTCCGTCTCCGGCGCATGAACGGAAAGCCCCGACGTGAGTCCGGCTGCCATGGCCACTCCTCCCGCGAATGGGGCTAGAATATCGACACTTTTCCAAAAGTGTCAATATTCGATAAGGAGGTTCCCGGCCGATGAAGCTCGCTGAACGGTCTCCGAGTGCGCCCGGTCCGAAGCCGGTCCTCGGGGACCAGCCGATCGATCGGCTCTATGAAGCGGCTCTCGTCTGCATCGACCGGCGCGGTTTCCGTAAGACCAGCATGGATGACATCGCCCGGGAGGCCGGGGTCTCCCGACCGACCGTGTACACGTACTTCCGTTCCAAGAAGGACGTCGTGCTCGAGGTCATCGTCCGCCAGGCGGTCGACCTCCTCGCCGACGTCAAGAAGAAGGTCAGCCGGCGGAAGGGGCTCGACCGTGTCATCGAGGCCGCCTGCCTCGGAGCCCTGGCCACCGCGCGGCACCGGTACTTCCGCGCCCTCATTGCCGGCGGCGAGGCGACGGCGTGGATCGCCGAGCTCTCGGTTCACGAACGGTTCCGGGCGGTGGAGCAGGACTTCTGGCGGCCGATCCTCCAGGAGTCCATCGATCTCGGCCAGGTCCGGGCCGATCGCGACGTCGACGACATGATCGACTGGATCGTCTTCCAGCAATTCACCCTGGGCACCTTCGCCGAAGCGCTGCGCCTCTCCGAGGTGGATATCCGAGAACGAATCACCGCCTACGTGGGCCGGTCACTTCAGCCCCCACACCCTGGGAGCGATACCGTGGCGCAATGACGCCACGAGCATCCGCCGAGCCGACACGCAGCGCCACGTCGCCCTTGGCTCGGCGAGAAGAGACGCGGGCGCGGATCGTGAAGGTCGCCCGGGAATGCTTCCGCGCCAACGGGGTGACGAGGGCCACCATGGAGGACATCGCCCAGGCGGCCGGGACGTCCCGGCAGGTCATCTACCGTTTCTTCTCCGGCCGGGGCGAGGTGGTCGAGGCGGCCATCGTCGAGCGAATCAAGGAACTCGCCGCCGCGCTGGCCGAACCGCTCGGTGACTACTCCACGTTCGCCGACGCGATGGTCGAGGTGTCGCTGGCCACCATCGAGGCCGCCCGCAACGACGTCGAACTCCAGGGCCTGTTCGAGGACACCGGCGGGATCCGGCTCCATCACATCCTCGCCGGCCCCTACCCGCCGGTCGCCGACCTCGTCATCGAGTTCTGGCGCCCGTGGTTCGAACGGGCCCGGCGGAGCGGTGAGCTCCGCCGCGACGTGAGCGACGCGGAACTGGTGGAGTGGATCCGGGGGGTGTACCTGATGCTGATCCTGCGGGACGACGTTGATGTCGAGCGGGAGCGTGAGATCCTGCGGCGCTTCCTGCTGCCGTCGCTCTCGGTGGAGGCGGAGGCGGAGGCGTGATGGTCAGGCGCTCCGATCCAGTACGGCGAGGAGTTCCCGGGCCGCTCGCTCCCCGCCGGCGGTAGCGGTGTTGAGGTTCGAACAGGAGAAGTAGTCACCGGCCAGCGCGATGCGGCCTTGCGGCCGCACCCGGTGGAAGTCACGCAACTCCCGGTACAGGCCGGGACGGCTGTAGACGATCACCGGGTACCAGCGGTTGACGCGGGCGAACTCGACGTCGTCGGCGATACCCGGGATCACCCGGTCGGCGGCGGCCACCACCCGCTCGACGACCGTGTCATCGTCGAGGCCGATCAGTTCCTCCGACCAGTCCGACATCGTGTAGAGACCAAGCCCGCCCTTGCCCTCCGGGACCCGGCCCGGTGCCTTGTTGTGCTCGAGTGTGATGCCGAAGAGGCCTTCGTGGGTCCGCCGCGGCACCTGCACGACGAAGGCCGGCACCCCCGCCGGCGGTTTTGAGAGCGCGACGTTGAGGTTGACGCTGGTCGTGTAGCGCAGGCGGCGTAGGAAGGCGGCGGCGTCGGGGTGGAGGCCGGGAAGGAGGTCCGGCACCTGATTGCCCCACACGGCCAGGACGCAGCCGGCCGCGTCGTCGACATGGTGGGCGCCGGCGCCGTCCTCCCACGTGACGCGCACGCCGTCTGGGGCTTCCACGACCTCGCGGACGTGGGCGCTCGTCCGCACGTCGAGCTTTCCGGCCAGCCGGTCGACGTAGGTTGACATCCCGCCCCGGAAGCTGAACAGAGCGGTGCCGATCACCTTGTTGATGGAGAAGAAGAAGTCGACCACCGAAACCTCGTCGCCCCGCGTGCCGAGCAGGCCCCGCAACGTCGCATCCACCACGTAGTCGTAGATTTCGGTGTTGAGCCGGCGCCGGCAGTACTCCTGCGCCGTTTCGGTGTCGAACGGGGCGGCGGAGGACAGGTCTTCGTAGCTGAGGAGCCGGGCGATCCTGCGGTTGTCGAGGGCCAGCTTGACGGCGGCCAGCTTGGACCGGGGCGACAGCAACGGTGTCTTGAGCGCGTCGAGGAAGAGCCGGTTGGAGTCCAGGTAATGGATCGTTCCGTCCCGGGCGAACCCGACGACCGTACCGCCCGGTTCGAGATCCGACGCGAGGCCGACCTCGTCGACGATCCGCAGCATGTGGTGGTAGGCGGCCGGCAGGATGCTGGCGCCCGTCTCCATGACGAACCCGTCCTCGACCCGGGTGCTGACCTTGCCCCCGGCCCGCTCCCCGGCTTCGAGCACGACGACCGTGTGGCCGGCCTGCTGGAGACGCCAGGCCGCGGCGAGGCCCGACGGGCCGGCCCCCACGACATAGACCGGAGCCTCGTTCACCGCGTCTCCTTCAGAACGGCCGGGGTGACGGGTTCACCCACGGGGTGACGGCGCTGTACCACCACAGCTGGAGCATCCCCGTCAGGTAGAAGACCGTCATCACCGGGAAGCTGCCCATGACGAGCCCCTTCCAGGTCGTCTCGTCGCGCAGGGCGAAGCCGGCCCGGTCAGGGAGGTTGGCCCACCGGGCCATGAAGGCCACGGCCACGCACGACCCGCCGATCAGGTTGGCGGCGAGCCAGAAGTTCGACCAGGGGAAGCCGAGGAACTCGAACCCGGGTCTCTGGTGGTACTCCCAGATGCCGAGGAGGTGGACGACGGGGATCTCGTAGATGCCGACGCCGACCGCGCCGGCCAGCCACAGCAGCGGGTACTGCCAGCGGCCGAATGTCTGGTCCATCCACTTCTTGTTGCTGGCGTAGAGGACGGCGGGGATGCCGAAGCCGAAGGCGTAGTTGAGCGGAACGGACAACGGCTCGATCTGGCCGCCGATCCCGATCCCCGGGATGCCGATCAGGTGGTGGTTGAACGTCACCCGGAAGAACCCGTTCGTGGACCAGAACCAGTCGTGGACGAACACGCCGGACGCGCCGAGGAAGGCGCCGAGGTACAGCGGATTGCGCTGTTTCCAGATCCAGCGGAGGGCAACGGCGAAGAGCACGACGCTGGCGAGCTCGAACGAGCGGATCGTGGCCAGGTTCCCAAGAGCGCCGAGGACCATGCGGACAGCATGCCAGCTGAGCGGACAAAACTCAACATTTGTATTACATCTTTGCATTTGTGTCGGCCTGGCGCGACGCTTTGGTTTGCCTTGCCGGACGTCCAATGTACGCGTACAGTACGCGTACATGAGTGTGGTGGCGAACTCCAAGGCCAGCGAGCTCACTCGCGAGGACGTCATCGACGCCGCCGCCGAACTGGTGGCCGAGCGGGGCTATCGGGGCTTGAGCATGCGGGCCCTGGCCGAGCGCTGCGGCGTGGCCACCATGACGCTGTACCGGCACGTGCGCACCAAGGAGGACCTCCTGGGGGCGCTGACGGACCGGGTGCTGCGCGAGCTCGAACTGCCCGCGCCGGGCACGCTCTCCTGGCAGGAGCAGATCGCCACCGTGTTCCGGTCGGTCCACGACCTCCTCCTCGAGCACCCGGATCTCGTCGAGATCGCGGCCCGGCAGCACGTGGCCGGCCCAGCCGCCTACCGGGGCGCCGAGATCGTCCTGGATGCGTTGCGGCGGGCCGGGATCGAGGGTGAGTCCGCGGCCAGCGCCTTTGCCGCGCTGTTCGCCTTCACGCTCGGGTTCACCCAGCAGCAGCTGCAGGCCTCAGGCCCGGACGGCCTGGCTCACCAGCAGGCGGTACTCCAGCGCCTTCCCGTCGATGATTTCGAGAACCTCACCCGGCTGGGCGGCGTGTTCCTCCTCCGTCACTCCGATCGACACTTCGACGACGGGCTCGACCTGATCATCCGAGGCCTGGCCAGCAAGGCCAAGACCCGAGCGACCAAGAACCGAGCGGAAGGACAACGATGACCACTACGTCTACCTCAGCGTCGGCATCGTGGATGGGCACGGTCGGGCCGCGGTGGCTGAGTGATGTGCTGGGCGCCGCTATCGCAAGCGTCGAGACCGAGTCGTTGGACGTGGCCAGCGCCGCCGGGGAGCTCGCCCGCCTGTCGCTGACCTACGAGCCGGCGGGGGCAGCCGGACCGGCGACGATCATCGCCAAGGCGCCGGGGTCCAGCGAGATCCAACGGGCGATGGATGCGGCCATGGGGCTGTTCCAACGCGAGCGCTTCGTGTACGGCGAGCTGGCCGGCGCCCTGCCCGTCCGCCTGCCCCGCTGCTACCACCCGGGAGACAGGGACAAGGAAGAGCCCATGCTGCTCGAGGACCTGCGGGGGCTCCGCATGGGCGATCAGGTCGCCGGTCTTCACCGGGCCGACGCCGAGCGCCTCGTCGACGGGCTGGCCGACCTGCATGCCGCCTTCTGGGAGACCGACCCTCCGGGCGGCGATGCCAGCCGCCTGGTTTCATGGACCGACCCGGTCTTCGGCGCCATGCTCACCCAGCTGGTCACCAGCGGCGTGGGGGCACTGCGCCAGTGCTATGAGGGTCGCGTCGCGCCAGGTGTCCTCGACGCCATCGAGAAGCTCGCCCCGGACTGGGCGACGGTCCTCCGGCGTTGCGCCGAAGGCCCCCAGACATTCGTGCACAACGACTTCCGGCTCGACAACATCTTCTTCGGGCCCGACGGTGAGCCGGTCGTCATCGACTGGCAGCTGGCGGGACGCTGCCGCGGGACGCAGGACCTCGCCTACCTGCTCTCGGGCAGTATGGCCACCGATGCGCTGCGGGAGTGCTGGGACATGCTCGTCCAGCGCTACCACGCCCGGCTGTTGGCCGCCGGGGTTGTCGGTTACGACCTGGAGGAGTGCCGCTTCCACTACCGCCAGAGCCTGCTCTACACCGTCGCTCCGGGGATCGCCATGCTGGGCCAGATGCAGCTCGGCGGCGGCGACGCCCGCGGGCTCGCCGACACGCTCATCCTGCGCACCCTGACCCACGCCGGCGAACTCGACGCCTTCGCCACCCTGTGACGCTCACGGCCCCGGCGACCACCCCTCGGCCTGCCAGGTCAGAACCGGTGCTGACCGACCTGAGCGCCTACCTCATCGGCGGTCGCGTGGTACCTGAGGGCCAGCCCGGCCGGTACGAGACCGATGCCCGAACGCCGGCCCAGGGAGTCCAGGACGGCGTCGACGCGGAACGGATCGGCTTCCGCCGGGTGTTCCTCTCGGAGCGCTGGAACTTGAAGGAGGCGGCCGTCCTCCTGAGCGCGGTCGCCGCCCGCACGGAGCGAATCGAGGTCGCCTCCGGCATCATCACGACGGCCGCCCGCCATCCCCTGCACATGGCGGGTCTGGCGGCCACGCTGCAGGCCACCTTCGGGCCCCGTTTCGTCCTGGGCCTCGGGCGGGGCAACCCCGGGTGGCTGGCTGGCGCCGGACTCGAGATGATCGGCTACGCCGGGCTGGCCGACTACGTCGACATCCTGCGGCGGCTCTGGCGGGGCGAACGCGTCGCCTACTCCGGACCCCTCGGTGACTTCCCCCACCTGCAACTCGAGGACGTCGGCGCCGGTGCAGGACAGCGGCTCCCCGCGCCGCCGGTGTGGTTCGGGACCCTCGGGCAGCCCCGGGCGGCGAGGACGGCGGCCGCCTGCTTTGACGGAGTGCTCCTGCCTCCCGTCTTCACCCCCGAGGCCACGGCGTCGATCGTCGCCCGTCTGCACACCGAATGCGAACGGATCGACCGCGACCCCGCCACGCTCAGGATCTGCCAGTCGGTGATCACGGCGCCCGACCTCGACGAGGTCGAGACCCGCGCCCTCGCCCACGCCCGGGCGGTCACCTACCTGGACGCGCCCGGCTACGGCGAGATGCTCGTCCGGCTCAACGGCTGGGACCCCGCCCCCCTGGCCCGGTTGCGCGATCACGAGCTGTTCGCTGACATGCCGACCACGGTCAGCGATCTCAGCTTCCACCGCCGCGAGCTGCTGGGCCCGGCGTCCCTCGTCCCCGACGAGTGGATGGAGCAGTCCTGCGCCCTCGGGCCGGTCTCCCGGTGCGTGCAGGCCCTCCGGCGCTTCCGCGCCGCCGGAGCCGACGAGATCGTGACCTACGGCAGCACACCGAACCAGAACGCGGCGCTGGCCGACGCCTGGCGCCAGGCGTCGGTCCGGGTAGGCACCTGAGGGGGAGGAACCATGGCACTCCTGGCGGCACTTCTGGTGCTGGTCTCCTTACCCGCGCTGGGTCGAGCCGAGGCCGCCGATGCCGTCAGCTGCCGCGATGTCCTCACCTCGATCTCGGTCCCCGGAGCCGCCCCCGGATCAATCTACGGGCGCTACTGCCACACCGCTCACGACACTGGCCATCCATTACAAATCCTCGTTCCCGGCGTGACCTACACCCACCTCTACTGGGACCTGCCCGGCTTCGACAGCCGTTACTCCTACGTCGATTTCATGAACCGGCACGGCTACGACACCCTGGCCGTCGACCGCCTCGGCATCGGACGCTCGAGCCGTCCCACCCTGGCCGTGCATGTCGACGCCTACTCCAATGCCGACGCCCTCCACCAGGTTGTGGAGTCGGTGCGCACAAACGGTCTGGCCGGGCGGCACTACGAGAAGATCGTGCTCACCGGTCATTCGTACGGCACGTTGACCTCGGATCTCACCGCCGCCACCTACGGCGGCGTCGACGGCATCATCGGGACAGGGTGGCTGCAGCAGCCGACCGTCCTCGGGCTCATCGGTGTGCTGAGCTCCTTCCATCCCGCGGCCATGGACCCGAAGTTCAAGGGCACCATCGTCGACCCCGATTACGCCACCACCCGGCCCGGCGTCCGAGGCTTCTTCTACGAGGAGAGCGACACCGATCCGGCCGTGATCGCCCTCGACGAACAGACCAAGGACACCGCCTCGTCGGCCGAGATGACCTACCTGGTGCCGGCCAACACCAAGATGACGACCCGGATCGGCGTGCCGACGCTGCGGATCATCGGCGAACGCGACCGCGTGATTTGCAACCCGGACCCCTGTACACAGAAGTGGTTGGACGAGACCACACCCGCGCTGTTTCCGGCCGGGGTCGAGGCCTACGCTCAACCGGGCGCCGGCCACAACATCGCCCTCGAACGGGGCAACACCGGCGGCTTCGAGGCCGCCCTTTCTTGGCTGCAACGCCAATTCCGCGCCGCTGGACGGTGAGCGTTCCCGGTGGCGCAGAGCCGTCCTCTATCGACCCGGCAAGGCCGTCGCGGCGGCGGCCTGCTTGATGAGCGCCGCGACCGCTTGAGGCTGTGACAGGTAGATGGCGTGGCTACCCGGGACCTCGACCGTGGTTGCGCCGGCGCGCTCCGACATGGCGCGCTGGGCGGGCGGGGGAATCATCCGGTCCTCGGTGGCGACGAGGTACCAGCTCGGCTTCTCCCGCCAGGCGGGTTCCGACACGGCCCCACTCAGTGCGGCCACGCCCCACGGAACCTGGGAGTCGGCCATGAATGCGGCCTGCTCGGCGGGAATGTCCGCCGCGAACGACGCGGCGAACTTCTCCCGGTCGAGAAACAGGAAGCCATCCTGCGGCGGCAGGATCGGCGGCACCGGTGCGCCAGGAGGCGCGTCGGCGATGAGTGTGTTGACCGACTCGCCCTTGTCGGGTGCGAACGCGGCGATGTAGACGAGCGCCGCCACCTTGGGGTGGGTGCCGGCCTCGGTGATGACGGCTCCGCCGTAGGAGTGGCCGACGAGGATCACCGGTTCGTCCTGGGTGTCGATGACCTGCTTCGTCGCGGCGACGTCGCCCTCGAGCGACAGAGTCGGGTTCTGGACGACGCCGACGTTGTAGCCGTCCTTCTGCAGGAGGTTGTAGACCTCCTGCCAGCCGGAACCGTCGACGAACCCGCCGTGGACCAGGACGACACTGGAGGCTGCGGATCCTGTCTTCAAGGTGATTCTCCTGTTCTCGTGAGCGTCTGACGGTGGGCGGGCGCCCAGCCGGGGGCGCAGGCGAAGTTGGTGTCGTCACCGCCGAGCGGCCGGAACTGGCCCCGCTCGAAGCGGAGCGGGACGACGCAGAGGTTCACGCGGTCCCGATCGCCGTCGGGGAACGTGATCGGTGGGACGAGCCCGCCGAGCGTCTCCTGTTCGAGGGACGCCAGCCCCTGCAGGATCGCCTGGCGCGTGGGCGGCTCGCCGGAGAGGAACGAAGCGATCCGCTCCAGCAACTTGCCTTGCACCCAGGCCGCCGCGCCCACGCCGCCGACGGCACCGCCCGGGACGAAGCGCGACACGGCGTCGAGGTAGGGCTTCATCGTCGGCGACGTCGAATAGGGAACGGTCGTGGCGGAGGCGAGCAGGCCTTCGACGTCGTCGCCTCCGGCCTTGATCTGCTCCTGATCCATGCTGTAGGTGGCAGAGAAGAGCGGGCGCCAGTTCTGGCGGTGGGCCGAGCGGATCATGCGGATCTGGGTCGGGGGATCGCAGATGCACATCACGACGTCGGCTCCGGCGTTGCGGGCGGCCAGCATCTGCGCCGTGTAGTCGGGCTGGGCGATCGACATCTGGCCGGCGTAGACGATCCTCATCCCGGCCTCGGGCGCGATCCGCTTGACGCCGTTGTACTGGTTGGCGCAGGTGGACGCCTCGCTGCAGTAGAGGACGGCGACGTTGCGTTTGTCGGACTGGCTGGTGAGGGCCAGCGGGTACGACCACGCCGTCCCGAGATCGGCCCCCGTCTGAGGGTTGAAGACCATCGGGCTGTGGTCGGCGGCCTCCGAACCGTTCGACGATCCGATCATGGGGATCCGCTGCTGTTCCAGATAGGGCAGCACCGCCGGCAGCGTCGTGACCATGTAGGTGGCGAAGAAGGCCAGAACGCCGTCATGATCCACCATGCGCCGGGCGATCGCGATGGCCCGTTGGGGATCGCCGCCGTCGTCGTCGAAGACGACCTTGACCGGGTGTCCGGCCAGGCCGCCCCGGCTGTTGACGTCGGCCATCCATGCCCTGACGGCCACCGGGATGGGGGCGACCAGTGCTCCGAGAGGGCCGGAGCCGACACCGAATGAACCCAGCACGATGGGAGACCCGGCGCGGGCCTCGGGTACCGGAGCCGCCGGGGCGGCGGTGGCCCGCCCGGCCGCGGTGGCGCCCTGGGCAGCCGGCGCGGCGCCCGCAACGGCAGGGGCGGCGGACGCGCGACCGCCGCCCGGGCCCGCCGGTGTCGGGCCCGCCGCCACTCGGCCGCCCACCCGGGAGAGCTCCGAATCCGACGTCGGCGCCGAGCCCGACGACCCCGCTCGGCCGACAGCTTCGCCGGTCGGACGCGATTCGGGACCGGTGCGGCCGGGGCCGTCCCCCGCTCCC
>JAUZEX010000253.1 GCA_030838815.1 Actinomycetota bacterium | reverse complement strand
AGCCCGGTGGGAAAGGTGCTGCGCCGGGCCGCCCGTGACCGCAAGCTCGGAAAGGCCTGAACCATGGACGAAGACTTCGAGTTCCTCACCCTCCACTGCCTCACGATGAAGCAGCTGGCCGGCCCGGCCAATGTGGAAGTGATCGTGGGCGTCCCCGCCGTCGAGGCGAAGACGGCGCTGGCTCGCCTCGTCGAGAGCGGTGATGTGAAGGAGGCCCGCGGCAACTACGTGCTCATGCCCGCCGGCCGGGAGCGCCTCGCCGGCCGATACGGCGACATCTACAAGTCCGTCCGGCAGTCGGATGCCTTCACCGCCGCCTACGCCCGCTTCGAACGGGTCAACAACGACTTGAAGCGCCTGATCACGGATTGGCAGACGATCACCGTGGCCGGCCAGCAGACGCCGAACGATCACAGTGACCCCGACTACGACCACAAGATCGTCGACCGGCTGGGCGCCATCCACGAACGGGTGGAGCCGATCCTCGACGCCTTCGCCGCCGAGGTTCCCCGCCTCAGCCGGCACAAGGACCGGCTGAACGCCGCCGTCGACCGGATCTTCGCCGGCGAGAAGGACTACATGAGCGGGGTCCGGGTCGACTCCTACCACACGGTGTGGTTCGAGCTTCACGAAGACCTGCTCCGCATCCTCGACACCGAGCGGGACGACTAAGGCGGCGATGCCATGACCATCGACGCCGACGACATCCCCGTCATCGTCGACCTCTTCGCCGACTCCGGCTGGGAGGACCTCGAAGTCACCAGCGGCGACATCCGCCTCGTCCTGTCGAAGCGCGGCGGAGCAGTGGTGCAGGGCCGCGCAGTTGCGCAACCGGCCACACCGACACCGGCCGCCGGTGCGCCGCCCGGGAGGTCCGTGCCCACCGCCACCCAGGCCGGCCCGGCGACGAAGCTCCCGCCCCCGCCCGCCCCGCCGGCCGACGAGGAACCGCCCGAGGGCGTCGTGGCCGTGCGGTCGCCGACGCTGGGCACGTTCTTCGTGGCCCCCAAGCCCGGCGCGCCGCCGTTCGTCCAGCCCGGTGACCGGGTCGGTGCCGACGACACCCTCGGGATCGTCGAGGTCATGAAGCTCATGAACCCGGTCAAGGCCGGGACGGCGGGCGAGGTCATGAAGGTCTGCGCCGCCAACAACGCGCTCGTCGAGTACGACCGCGTCCTGTTCTGGGTCCGGCCGGAGGTTCAGTGAGCCCCCAGGTCGGGGTGTCCCCGTGAGACGGGTCGCGCCGCTCACGCGGCTGTTCGTGGCCAACCGCGGCGAGATCGCGGTGCGGATCATCCGCGCCTGCCGGGCCCTTGGGATCGAGACGGTGGTGGGCTACTCCACCGCCGACCGCACCGGGCTTCCCGCCCGCCTGGCCGATCGGGCCGTCTGCATCGGGCCGCCGTCCGCTTCGGCCAGCTATCTCGACATCGGCGTGGTGGTCGAGGCGGCCAAGGGCACGGGCTGTTCGGGACTCCATCCCGGCTACGGCTTCCTGTCCGAGCGGGCCGAGCTGCCCGAGGCCTGCGAGGAGGAGGGGCTCGTGTTCGTCGGGCCCCGGGCGGAGCTCATCCGCGACCTCGGGGACAAGGCCCGGGCCCGGGAACTGGCCGAGAAGGCCGGGATCCCCGTGGCGGCCGGCTCGTCCCCTCTGGAGTCGGCCGCGGAAGCCGGGCGCCTGGCCGGCGACGTCGGATTCCCCCTGCTGCTCAAGGCGGTGGCCGGCGGCGGCGGCCGGGGCATGAAGATCGTCCGCAGCGCCGCCGAGGTGGCCGACCGGTTCGACACCGCCTCGGCCGAGGCCCGGGAGGCGTTCGGGGACGGGCGGCTCTACCTGGAGCGCTACGTCGAGCACGGCCGCCACGTCGAGGTACAGCTGATGGGCGACCGGCACGGCCGCCTCGCCCACCTCGGGGAGCGGGACTGCTCCATCCAGCGCCGCCACCAGAAGCTCATCGAGGAGGCGCCCGCCGCCGGTATCCCGCCCGGCCGGCGGGACGAGATCGTCGCCGCCGCCCTGGCCTTCGGCGAGACGCTCCGCTACGACGACGTCGGCACCGTCGAGTTCCTCTACGACCTCGACCGGGACAGCTTCTTCTTCCTGGAGATGAACACCCGCGTCCAGGTCGAGCACCCCGTGACCGAGATGGTGACCGGCGCCGACATCGTGGCCACCCAGCTGGCCGTGGCCGCCGGCGCGCCGCTGCCGGCCTTCGACCCCCAGCCGGTGGGCCACGCCATCGAATGCCGCATCACCGCCGAGTCGGCCGCCCGCGGTTTCCTGCCCGTCCCCGGCCACATCGACGACTGGCAGCCGCCGACCGGCGACGGGATCCGGGTCGACACCCACTGCTTCCCCGGCGCCGACGTCCCGCCGTACTACGACTCGCTGCTGGCCAAGCTGATCGTCCACGGCGCCGACCGCGCCGACGCCGCGGAGCGCATGGCCGCCGCCCTCGACCGCTTCGTCGTGGCCGGCGTGCCGACCACCATCGACGTCCACCGCTTCATCCTCGACCACCCCGACTACCGGGCCGACCGGGTCCACACCGGATGGGTCGAAGCGACCGCCCTGCCCGATTTCCTGCAAGCGAGGAACACGTTGTGAGCACCGTCGAATTCATCGACCAGACGCTGCGCGATGGCCAGCAGAGCTGGTGGGGCATGCGGATGCGCCTGGGGCATGCCCTTCCGATCGCGCCTGACATCGACCGGATCGGCTACCACGCCGTCGACATCGCCGGCAGCTCGCTGCTCGAGGTCCAGGTCCGCTACTGCCGCGAAGACCCCTGGGAGTACCTCTCGGCGGTGTCGGCGGCCATGCCCCGGAGCCGGCTCCGGGCGGGGACCCGCAGCAACGGCATCGTCACCTTCGGCCTCACACCCGACTCCGTCATGGACCTGTGGGTGCGGCGCCTCGTGGCCCACGGCATGAGCAGCTTCTGGATCTACGACGGGCTGTTCAACGTCGACAAGGTCGCCCGGCTCACGAAGGTCGCCAAAGGCGAAGGGGCCGAGGTCGTCCCCTGCATCCTGTTCGCCAACAGCCCCGTCCACACCGATGAGTACTACGCCGAAAAGGCCCGGGAGCTGGCCGCCCTCGGCCCGGACGGGATCTACTTCGAGGACGCCGCCGGCGTTCTCACCCCGGAGCGGGCCCGCACCCTGTTCCCCGCCATCCTCGGCGCCATCGACGGCCTGCCGCTCGAGCTGCACCTCCACAACAACGGGACGATGGCGCCGCTGTGCTACCTGGAGGGCATCCGCCTCGGCGCGGCCCGCATCCACACCGCCGCCCGCCCGCTGGCCAACGGGGTGTCCCACCCGTCGGTGGAGATGATGCTGCGCAACATCAGGGCCAGCGGTCACGACGCCGCGCTCGACACGGAGCCGTTCGGCCGCATCGCCGAGCACCTCGTCGGCGTGGCCGAAGGCGAGGGCTGGCCGGTCGGCACCCCGGCCGAGTATGACGTCACCACGTACCAGCACCAGCTGCCCGGCGGCATGACGGGCACGATGCTCAACCAGCTGCGCGACCGGGGCATGGCCCACCGGCTCGACGACGTCCTGACCGAGATGGCCAAGATCCGGGAGGAGCTCGGCTACCCCGTCATGGCCACCCCGTTCTCCCAGCTCGTCGGCACCCAGGCCGTCCTCAACGTGACGACGAAGGAACGGTACGAGATCGTCCCCGACGAGGTCCTGTTCTACGCCTGCGGCCACTACGGCGATCCGGTCGGCAAGCTCGACCCCGAGGTCCTCGACCGGATCATGAGCTCGCCCCGGGCCCGGGAGTTCGAGAACTACGAGCCGGCCCAGCCGAGCCTCGAGGAGCTCCGCCGGCAGATGGGGACGGGCGGCGACGACGACGAGCTGTTGCTGCGCCTGCTGGTCAACGAGGACGACATCGCCGCCATGCGGGCCGCCGGCCCGGCCAAGCGCGACTATCCGATCCCCCGCTCACCGGAGGTGCGGCTCCTCAAGAAGCTGCTGGCCCACGCCTCGGGCTCGCACGTCCACCTCGAGACCCCGGACATGACCGTCTCCCTGGGGCGGACACCGTGACACCGGCCGTGAACCAGACCGAGGGTCCCATCTCGAAGCGACGGGCCGGCGAGGCGCTGGGCGGCCGGCCCGTGGCCGATCCGCGGCCCCGGCTCGTGGACGGGCTGGTGGCCGGCTGGCGCTGCGGAGCCTGCGGCCACGCCGTGGCCCAGGAGTCGCCGTGGTGCCCCAACTGTTCGGCCGCCTCGCTGACGCCGGCATCGTTCGGGCCGGGCGGCACCGTGTGGGCCGGGACGGTGGTGCATCTCCCGGTCGGTCACTGGAAGCCGCCGTTCGGGCTGGCGTCCGTCGACCTCGACGACGGTCCACGCATCCTGGCCCACGTCACCGAGCCGCTGGTGCTTCCCGTCGGCAGCCGGGTCCGCCTCGTCGGCGCGGCCGACGGCCCGGACGGCAACGGCGAAGACGTCTTCGTCGAACCGGACCGGAGTGGCCGGTGACGCGGCCGGTCGGCGTGTGGGGCGTGGGAACGTCGCACTTCGGTCGCTTCCCCGACCAGCGCGTCGAGACCCTGGCCTGGGAGGCGATCGGCGAAGCCATGACCGGCGCCGGCGTCACCGCCGGCGACATCGACGCCGTCTTCGTCGGCACTGTCTTCGGGCCGCCGGGTGTCGCCATCCGGGTGCTGCGCGGCACCGGCATCGGCGGCGTGCCGGTGGTGACCATCGAGGCGGCCTGCGCCAGCGGCACGGCCGCCTTCCACGAGGCGGTCCACGCCGTGGCTTCGGGTCGCTATGGCACCGTACTGGCCTTCGGGGTCGAGCACCTGTCCTCGCTGTTTACGGGAGCAATCGTTCCCGAGGCCACCGATGCCGACGGCGCGGCCGGGCTGCCCCTGCCCGGCCTCTACGCCCTTGGCGCGCAACGGTACCTGGCCGTCCACGGCGCCACCGTCGAGCAACTGGCGCAGGTGGCGGTGAAGAACAAGGGGCACGGCGCCCGCAATCCCCGGGCCCATCTCGGCCGCGGCTCCTCCTCTGGGGCCCCGACCCTGGATGAGGTGCTGGCCTCGAAGATGATCGCCGAGCCCCTCACCCTGCTGCAGTGCTGCCCGACCACCGACGGCGCTGCCGCCGCCGTCCTCGGCCCGGCCCGGGCCGGCGATGTGCGGGTCCTGTCCAGTGCGCTCGTCTCGGGCCGGCCCTGGGATCAGCGCAGCGACGAGATCTGGGGTGTGGCGCCGGTCCGCCGGGCCGCCGACGAGGCCTTCGCCACCGCCGGTGTCGAACCGGCCCACGTCGACGTCCTCGAGGTCCACGACGCCTTCACCATCGGCGAGATCGTCACCCTCGAAGCGCTCGGCCTGTGCAAGCCGGGCGAAGGCGCCGACCTCGCCGTTTCCGGCCACACCGCCCTCGGCGGTCGCCAGCCCGTCAACCCCAGCGGCGGGCTCCTGTCCCGCGGCCACCCGCTGGGCGCCACCGGCCTCGCCCAACTGGCCGAGATCGTCTGGCAACTCCGCGGCGAGGCCGGTGACCGGCAGGTGCCCGGCGCCCGCCTAGGCCTCGTCGAGACCCTCGGCGGGGCCGCCTCGGGCATGGACGGCAACGCCGCCGTCGTCGCCCTCCTCAGCTCCGACCCGTCCACTTAGAAGGAAGGTCCTCACCCATGCGCCAGTACATGCAGAAGCTCGTCGCCGCCGACGAACTCCTCTGCCACCAGCTGCCCGAGACCTTCGCCACGGTGGGGGAGTCGGACGTCTCCTGGACCGAGAAGATCTGGGCGTCGCTGTTCGCCAAGGACGGCTCGATCCAGATCGACTGCGGTCTCGGCAAGTACCACAACCGCGACGTCATGGACATGTTCGCCGGGATCTCCCGGGGCAAGGAGCAGTGGACGGTGCGGGCCAGCCGGCGCCTGTCCGACGACCCGGAGCGCACCGGCGTCGGCCCGTTCGACTACGGCGTGTCCGAACCGCTGCAGACCGCCTGGTTCCGCCTCCGGGAGAACGACGCCCTGCCGCTCAGCTTCGACGTCACCGTCCGCAACGTGCTGCCGCCGTTCCTGGAGCGGGGGGACCGGCAGCGGGCGCCCGTCGGCTACCGCATCTCGTCCGACATCCTCCGCTACCACCAGGCCGTCGTCGTGAGCGGCTGGGTGAAGATCGGCGACGAGACGGTCCGCATCGACGAGACGCGGTGGACGGGCTTCCGCGACCACTCCTGGGGCGTGCGGATGGACGTCGGCGAGATGCCCCGCGACATCTACGTTCCCAACCGGCTGACGAGCAACTTCATCCTGCAGTGGAGCCCGATGGTCTTCACCCGGCCCGACGGGTCGATGTACGAGATCCACCACTACCTGCAGGAGGTCGACGACGTCGTCACCTACTTCTCGGGCTTCG